>CAYWND010000237.1:0-5077 GCA_964459085.1 uncultured Oceanibium sp.
CCTACGATATCATGGGGTTCGTACGCAGCCGTTAGGCGTGCCGCGCCAGCATCGCGGCCACTGAAATCGGCCCTATCCTGCGAACAAAGGCGCACGTCCAGCGTGGGCGCAGCACAAGGAGTCATCGGATGACCACAGAAACCATCGGATTTGTGGGTGTCGGCCTGATGGGCCATGGCATGGCCAAAAACCTGCTGGCCGCAGGCTATCCCGTATCCGTCATTGCGCATCGCAACCGCGCGCCGGTCGAGGATCTGATCAGCCTCGGCGCAACCGAGGCACAAGACCTTGGCGCGCTGGCCGCGACCTCGTCCGTCATTCATATCTGTGCGCCAGGCTCGCCCCAGGTCGAGGCGATTGTCGCGGCGCTGCTGCCCGCATTGCGGCCCGGCACGGTGATCGTGGATTGCTCGACCTCGGATCCGACCTCGACCCAGACCCTTGCAGACAGGTTGCGCGACAGCGGTTGCCATATGGCCGACGCCCCGCTGGGCGGCACACCCGTTCAGGCCGAAAGTGGCGAGTTGGCCACCATGATCGGGGCGGACCATGCAGTCTTCGAACGGATCGAACCGGTCGTGGCAAGCTGGGCGAAATCCATCGTTCACCTCGGACCCTGCGGCGCGGGGCACAAGATGAAACTGCTGAACAACTTTCTGTCACTGGGCTACGCGGCGCTCTATGCCGAGGCATTGGCCTTGTCCGAAAAGGTCGGCATCTCGACCGCGCAGTTCGACAGCGTCATTCGCGGCAGCCGGATGGATTGCGGGTTCTATCAGACCTTCATGGGATACGCGGTCGAGGGCAATCGCGAGGCGCACAAGTTTACGCTGACCAATGCACTGAAGGACTTGCGGTACCTGGAGGCGATGGCCGACAGCGTGGCCCTGGCCAATCCCATCGGGAACGCGGCCAAGAACAGTTTCGCGATGGCGCATGCGGCGGGCGGGGATGGCCCCGAGGATTACGTGCCGCACCTGGTTGATTTTGTGGCGCGGCGCAACGGATTGCCCGAAAGGTAGGACGTGACCGAAAGACTGGGGCCTTCGTACACGCGGTTGTGGACTGCCAGCGCGGTATCGAACCTGGGCGATGGGATCGGTGTCGTCGCCTGGCCATGGCTTGCGACACTGATCACTCGTGATCCGCTGGCAGTGGCGCTGGTTGCCATCGCACTCAGGTTGCCCTGGTTTCTTGTCTCCCTGCCCGCAGGCGTCGTCACCGACCGTGTCGATCGGCGACTGCTGGTGATCCGGATGGACGTGCTGAGGTTCGCCATCCTGTCCCTGTTGGCCACGGCAATCTGGGGGCTTGGGCTGCCCGCCTCGCCTGATCCAGCGTTCCCCGCTTCGAACACCCTTTTCTGGCTGCTTTTGGGATCCGCTTTTGCCGCCGGATGTGCAGAAGTCTTGCGCGACAACGCGGCCCAAACTCTTATGCCCGCAATTGTCCCCGACAGTCGGCTCGAGGCCGCGAACAGCCGCCTTTGGTCGATCGAGGTTCTGATGAACAGCCTGATCGGCCCACCGCTGGCCGGTCTGGTGATCGCAATCTCGATTCCGCTGGCGTTTATGGCCAACGGCGTGGGCTTCGCGCTGGCAGCCGTGCTGGTCCTGACCGTCCCCGGCACGTTCCGTACTGCCCGATCGGGCACGTCGCACTGGCGCACAGACCTGCGCGAAGGCGTCGCGTTCCTGTGGCGAAATCCGCTCCTGCGTGACTTGGCGATCTGCCTGGGCATCCTGAATGCCATCATCCAGCTCAAGCTGATCGGGTTGGTGCTGTTCAGCCAGGAAGTCCTGGGGCTCTCCTCGGCCAGCTTCGGCCTATTGCTGACTGGCGGCGCGGTTGGCGGCATCATCGGCGGCCTGGCCTCGGAATGGATCATCCGGCGCGTCGGACAGGGCCGCGCCCTGCGTTGGGTTCTGCTGATCACGCTGGCACAACTGCTGGCCACCGGTCTGGCACCACACCCCGCCCCGGTCTGGATCGCGCTGATGGCGGGCGAGGCGGCGGGGATGGTCTGGAACACCATCACGGTCAGCCTGCGCCAACGGCTGATCCCCTCGGATCTGCTCGGCCGGGTGAATTCCGTCTATCGGTTCTTCGGCTGGGGTATGATGCCCCTGGGCCTGATCCTATATGGCCTTGTCGTGCGCCTGGCCGAACCCGTCCTGGGCCGCGAGGCCGCCCTGCGCGCGCCGTTTCTTGTAGGCGCGGTGATCCTTGTGATCCTGTGCCTCTGGATCTGGCGTCGCTTGTCAGACAGTGCGCTGCAAAAGGCCGCATTCTCCTAAGACTTCGACCGGTAAAGCGGTCAGCTACCCGCGCTGAAAGTTGGCAGGTTCCTCGGTTGGCAGATCATACCAAGCGCCTTTGCTTTCGACCCAGATGTTCTTGAAATTGCGCAGCCCTGTCGACGCGTCGAACGCTCCCATCGAGACCATCATCCGTTCGCTGCCCAGATTGTCCTTAAACAGCCGCGATCCGCACGCCCCACAAAAGCCGCGTCTTGCCTTGTCCGAACTTTCGTACCAGACCAGCGTCTCACCCTCGATATTCAAAGCCTCGCGGGGGACGCCCGCCATCGCATTGAAGTTTCCGTGCAACTGCTGACAGTCACGGCAGTGGCAATTTATGACGCCAACCGCGCTATCCGCGACCGAAAAACTAACCGCGCCGCAATGGCAACGACCTGACAAGGACATGCCCATACTCCTTGGTATCTCGTTTCGGCCCCACCATAGTCAGGCCCACAAGAACGAAAATATCTGGAATTTTGTAAGTAACTTACCTATTAGTAGGTTATGTCTAATTTCAGCCACTTAGGATACAGCCGGGACTGCCCGGTCGAGTTGATCTTCGCGATCGTTGGCAAGCGCTGGAAGGTGCGGGTCCTCTTCCAGCTATCTCGCGGATCAAAGCGATTCTCGGAACTCAGTGCACGTCTGGACGGAATTTCAGACAAAGTACTTTCAACGGCGCTGCGCGAACTGGAACGCGACGGACTGATCTCGCGGCATGTGTTCGCCGAAGTGCCCCCGCGCGTCGAATATCGCATTACCGAGGCAGGGCGCGAGATATGGCACGGGATCGAGCCCTTGCGCACGTGGGCCCTGCGCTACCGCTCGGCCGGCTAACGGGCGCTTGCGCCTCGGCGCGACTTGACCGAGTATTCCAACAAACAACAACCGTCGACGAGGGGGGACGATGCGCAAATTTCTCGTGGTTCTCGATGACACGCCGGAATGCTTGAACGCCATGCGTTTTGCGGCCATCCGTGCCTCAAAAACCGGGGGTGGTGTAGAAATTTTGGGCATCATCGGCCCCGAAGAATTTCAGCACTGGGTTGGCGTGGGCGAACTGATGCGCGCCGAGGCTCGCGAAAAAATCGAAGCGCACTTCCAGGTGTTCAAGGATCGCATGGAAAAGGTCGAGGGTGTCTCGCCAACTCTTGTCATCCGCGAAGGCGAAAAAGCGAAAAGCGTGATTGATCACATCAAGTCAGACCCGGAAATCGGCGTGCTTGTGCTTGGCGCGGCCACCATGGGCGATGGTCCAGGGCCGCTGGTCACGGAACTTGCGGGCCGCCGTGCGGGCCAAATGCCCGTACCGGTAACCGTGGTGCCCGGATCAATGACCAAGGAAGACATCGTCGCAGTATCCTGATGAGGTTGTTTCAGGGGTTTGCCCGCCAGCGTATCGAGACGCACTCCGCCAGTATAGACCTGCTAACCGCCGGATCAGGGCCGCCGGTCCTGTTGCTGCACGGATATCCGCAAACCCGCGCCGCCTGGCATACTGTGGCCCCGGAGCTTGCCAAATCCTTTACCGTTGTCGTGCCCGATCTTCGCGGCTACGGCGCTTCGACCGGGCCCAAACCGGACGCCGAAGGCATAACCTACTCGAAACGCGAAATGGCGCGCGATTTCGTCACCGTGATGACCGAGCTTGGACACCACCGCTGGTCTGTCGCGGGCCATGACCGGGGCGGACGTGTGGCTTACAGGATGGCACTGGACCACCCCGAACGGATCAGCCGGCTGGCGTTGCTGGACATCATGACCACGCTTGACACGTGGGAGGCGATGGACTGGTCGGCCGCGCTTGCTGCGTATCACTGGCCGTTCCTTGCCCAGGACGCCGCCTTCGTCGAGAGCATGATAAACCACGATCCGGCTGCGTATCTTGATCACCTTCTGACGCGATGGAAGGGCGAGGGGTTTTCATTTCATCCCGATGCCTTCTCGGACTATCACAGGGCCTTTTCCCATCCCGAGGTCATCGCAGCCCATGCCGCCGACTATCGCGCCGGGGCGGGTATCGACAGGGTGTTGGATGCGGCAGACGCCGAACGCGGGGCGAGGATCGCGGCGCCGCTGCTGGTCCTGCGGGGTACGCAGTATGAACCGCGCCAGCTGGCCCCCGCCTGGCGGCGGTGGACGTCCGAAGTGACGGAACTGTCCTTTGATTGCGGCCACTTCCTTGCAGAAGAGGTCCCGACAGAGGTCACGCAAGCCCTTCACACTCATTTCACCGGCGTCGCGGACTCAGCTTAGAAACATTCCAAGTTACTTGACTTATTTCGTCGGGAGCCCCAAGTTCCGGGAACCCAAGAATTAGGAGTCCCGGATGTTCATCCAGACCGAATCGACCCCGAATCCTGCGACCCTGAAGTTCCTGCCGGGCCAGGCCGTTCTGCCCACCGGAACCGCGGATTTCCCAACGTCCGAGGCTGCCACCAGTTCACCGCTGGCGCAGCGCATCTTTGCGGTCGAAGGCGTTGCAGGTGTATTTTTCGGACCGGATTTCATTACGGTGACCAAGGCCGATCAGATCGATTGGGCCCATATCAAACCTGCAATTCTGGGCGCCATCATGGAACACTTCCAGTCCGGGCAACCGGTGATGGAGGGGGACGCGGGCCAAGTTGGCCACGCGGAACATGACGGCCCTGACGGACATATCGTCGGTCAGATCAAGGAACTTCTGGACACCCGCGTGCGACCGGCGGTGGCCCAGGACGGCGGCGACATCACATTCCACGGATTCGAACGGGGCGTGGTCTACCTGCACA
>CAYWND010000238.1:0-5063 GCA_964459085.1 uncultured Oceanibium sp.
CCCCACGGACGCGAAAACTGCCGCGCTGGAAGGCGTTGTCGTTGCGGCGATATTGCTGCGCCACCAGATCGGACATCACCTTGCGCTGATCGTAGTCGCGACCTGTCATCAACTCTTGGGTCATTGCGCCATGGGTTTCGACCGAGCCGATCCCATAGATACAGCTGACCGAGGCAACGATGATCACATCGTCCCGCTCCAGCAGCGCCCGGGTCGCCGAATGGCGCATCCGGTCGATCTGCTCGTTGATCTGCGATTCCTTCTTGATATAGGTGTCCGATCGCGGCACATAGGCCTCGGGCTGGTAGTAATCGTAATACGAGACGAAATATTCCACCGCATTGTCAGGGAAAAACCCCTTGAATTCACCATACAGTTGGGCGGCCAGGGTCTTGTTCGGCGCCAGGATGATGGCTGGGCGCTGCGTCTCTTCGATCACCTTGGCCATTGTAAAGGTCTTGCCGGTCCCTGTCGCGCCAAGCAACACCTGATTCTGTTCGCCTGAATTGACACCTTCGACAAGGTCGGCAATGGCAGTCGGCTGATCCCCGGCAGGCCGAAATTCTGTATTCATTACAATGCTTTTACCGCCCTCCAGCTTTTCGCGAAGGTGCTGCTTGCCATCCTGTACGGAGTCCACCAAAGTCATCGAAATCTCCTTGAGACCCTTGAATGTGAGGGATCGCACGCGGGATTCAAGGTTAATATTTCCTTAAAACTCTAGGTTGCATTGGGAAAATAAATAACAACTTTTTAGGTATTTTACCGTTGCGAAACCATGTGGGGGCGAGTAGGGTTAATCGGCAAGCAGCAAGACTTGTCGTCGGCCGGGTGCAGACCACCCACCCACCCCACCCCTCACTCCCCTGCATCCGGTTGACGACATTCTCCTGCGCCCTTGCCCAACGGGGCAGAATCTCTCATAACACCTTCATTCCCCAGCCCGACCGGAGGTGTCCTTTGCCAGCTCGGATCTTCAAACCCGCCAAGACCGCCATGCAGTCCGGTCAGGCGCGCACCCAGGACTGGGTTCTGGAGTTTTCGCCGGACGAGGCCCGCTATAAGGACCCGCTGATGGGCTGGACGGGCTCGACAGACACGCAGGCGCAGGTTCGGCTGACATTCCCGACAAAGGCGGCCGCAATGCAGTACGCGACACGCCACGGGATCGCCGCGCGGGTCAGCGAACCCAAAGGCCGCAAGGTCAACATCCGGCCCGGCGGGTATGGCGATAATTTTGCGCACAACCGGCGCGGGGCCTGGACCCACTAGAGGCTGATCTTTGAGCAGTCTCGGACGGGAACACCCACAATCCATAGTGAAGGGACGTTGGCCCGCCTGACGTGCGGAATGCCCTAGCCCGCGTCGGGCGAGAAAGACGGATCCACGGTGTCCGGCCGCCCCAGAAGGTCCAGATGCGCCACCGGCGGCGCGGTCCGTGCAATGACCTTGCCCGCACGTATGACGGCGAGACGGGTGGCGCGCAGACGGATCGCCTCGATCGTATCGCGCGCATGCAGCAGCACCATATCGGCGTTTGCGCCGACATGGATGCCGTATCCTTCCAGGCCCAGGATCCGGGCCGAGTTCTCGGTCACTGCTGCGAAACACCAGCGCATGTCCTCCATAGACGACAACTGCCCGACGTGCAGCCCCATGGCAGCGACATCCAGCATGTCCGCGCGGCCAAGACTGTACCAGGGGTCCATCATGCAGTCCTGACCGAACCCCACGGTGATGCCCGCATCGCGCAACTCGCGCACCCGCGTCAGACCGCGGCGTTTCGGGTAGGTATCGTGACGGCCCTGGATCATGATGTTGATCAGCGGATTGGGGATGGCGTGCAATCCGGCCTCGGCCATCAGGGGGATCAGTTTCGAAACGTAGTAGTTGTCCATCGAATGCATCGAGGTCAGATGCGATCCGGCGACCCGACCCTGCAGGCCGAGGCGCTGAGTCTCGTAGGCAAGCATCTCGACATGCCGCGACATAGGATCATCGGTCTCGTCACAATGCAGATCTACCTGCAAGCCCCGCTCGGCGGCCAGTTCCAGCAGCTCGGTCACGGACCGGGCACCGTCGGCCATCGTCCGTTCGAAATGGGGGATTCCGCCGACGACATCCACACCCATGTCCAGTGCGCGCACCGTGTTGTCCCAGGCTTTTGGCGCGCGAAACACGCCGTCCTGGGGAAAGGCGACCAATTGCAGGGTCAGGTAGTCCTTGATCAGGTCCCGCACCTCGATCAGCGCCTCGACCCCCTTCAACGCGTCATCGCAAGAGGTATCGACATGGGTCCGGATCGCGCCGATTCCCATCGAGACCGCGATGTCGCAGTAGCGGATGGCGCGCGCGACGATCTCGTCCACGGTCTGGACCTGCTTCAGCTCGCCCCACAGGTCGATCCCTTCCAGCAGCGTGCCCGAGACGTTCATCCGTGGGCGGCCAAGCGACAGCGTTGCGTCCATATGAAAATGCGGATCGATGAAGGGCGGCGAAACCAGGCGGCCGCCCGCGTCCACGATCTCGCCAGCCTGGGCATCGATCTCCGGCTCGACTGCGATGATCTTGCCCTTGTCGCAGGCAATGTCCATCCCGGTGCGGCCATCGGGCAGCGTGGCATTCTTGACCAGCAGATCAGGCATATGCGGCCCCCAGTTTCTTCAGTCTGTTCTGCGCGCTCACCGCTGACCCTTGAACCAGGGTACCAGCAGTGCGCGGGGATAATCGGCGCGTCGGGCGACAATCACCAAAGCGATGATCGACAGGATGTAGGGTATCATCAGGAAAACCTGGCTGGGCACAACCGCGCCAGCCTCGGTCTGCAGCCGAACCTGCAAAGCGTCGAACATTCCGAACAGTACGGCCCCCAGCAGTGCCTTTCCCGGCTGCCACGAGGCAAAGATCACCAGCGCTATACAGATCCACCCGCGACCATTCACCATCCCAAAAAAGAACGCGTCGAAGGCCGACATGGTCAGGAACGCCCCACCCAGCGCCATCAGGCTGGATCCTGCGATCACCGCACCCATGCGCAGCCGGATCACCGACAGCCCCTGTGCATTGACCGCATCCGGGTTGTCGCCGACGGCTTTTAGCGCCACGCCCATCGGCGTGCGGTCCATGACCCACCAAACGACCGCCACCAGGATCAGCGCAAGCCATGTGAACGCGGTCTGCTGAAAGAGGACCGGGCCCAGAAACGGCAGATCGCTCAGAACCGGGATGTCCATCGCACGAAATGGTTCGATCCTGGGGGGTGAGCTGACCTGCGGCAATGCCGTGCGATAGGTGAAACTGGCCAGGGACGAAGCAAACAGCGTAATCCCCAGGCCCGACACATGCTGGCTGAGCCCCAGCGGCACGGTCAGGATACCGTGGAACAGCCCAAACAGCGCACCCGCAAGTGCGGCCGCAAACACGCCCACGATCAGCGGCGCGCCCAGCCAGACGGTCATCCATCCGGTCATCGCGCCAACGACGAAAATCCCCTCGATGCCCAGGTTCAAGACACCCGCACGCTCGCACAACAGCGCGCCGAGCACCCCAAAGATC
Organism: uncultured Oceanibium sp.; assembly: GCA_964459085.1. Classification (GTDB taxonomy): domain Bacteria; phylum Pseudomonadota; class Alphaproteobacteria; order Rhodobacterales; family Rhodobacteraceae; genus Halovulum. The sequence goes on from CAYWND010000238.1 coordinate 3,556, forward strand.
AAGGGGCTGGCGATGCGCAACGAGGCGGCCCAGAAGCTTTCGCTGAGAAAGATCTGCAGGATATCCATCATGGCGCGCGGACCTTTCGGACCCGGATCCTGAACCGGGCGAAAAATCCACCCAGCAGAACACAGATCAGCGACATCGAGACGGTCAGGTCCGCAAGAAAGCTGGAAACTCCCATGGCTCGCGACATGGAATCCGCACCCACGAACACCGAGGCCACAAACAGGCTGGCAAAGACGACCCCGATGGGTGACAGCCCGGCCAGCATCGCGACCACGATCCCGGTATAGCCGAAGCCCGGCGACAGATCAGCGGTCAGATAGCCCTTCAGGCCCGCCACCTCGGACACGCCGGCCAGACCTGCGCAGGCGCCCGAGACGCAGGCAACACCCAAAAGTGTGCGATTGACCCGAATACCCGCGTGGCGCGCTGCGGCGGCGTTTTCACCCACTGCCCGAATCTTGAAGCCCCAGACGGTGAAGGCCATCACAACATAAGCGACAACCGCCGTCCCCAGCGCCAGCAGGAACCCCGCATGCAGCCGCATCCGGTCCAGCAGTTGCGGCAGAACCGCAGTGTCGACGATCGGTTCGGATTGCGGCCAGCCCAGGCCCATCGGATCCTTGAACGGCCCCTCCAGCATCATCTGAACCAGGATCAGGATGATGAAGTTCAGCAACAGCGACGTCACCACCTCGTCCGCGCCAAACCGGGTCCGCAGAAGCGCGGGTCCCAGCATGCCAAGCGCCCCGGCCGTCGCCCCCACCAGCAGGACCAGCGGGATCATCAACGCCGCAGGGCCGTCGACCATCCCCGTCCCGATCCAGACCGCACCCAGTGCGCCAAGATATAACTGCCCCTCGCCGCCGATATTCCACAGCTTGGCCCGAAAGGCGATGGCCGCCGCCAGTCCGGTAAAGATCAAGGGCGTGGCGCGGGTCAACATTTCGGTGAAGGTAAAAACTGATCCGAATACACCCAGAAACATCTGGGTGTATGCGGGCAGGATCGGCGCACCGGCCAGAGCCAGGGGAATGGCCGCCAGCAGCAGGGACGCAAGGCCTGCTGCAACGGGGATCAGGCCTGCGGTCCAGGGGCGCGTAGTCTCGCGGGGGACGATCTCGATCACGAGGCGCCCTCGCCGGCCATGAGGCTGCCGATGCGGCTGCGATTGCGAGACGTGGTCTCGCCAATCTCGCCGCCATGCATGACCAGTATCCGGTCGGACAATGCCAGGATCTCGTCCAGATCCTCGGAGATCAGCAGCACCCCGGCGCCACGGTCGCGGGCCTCGATCAGGCGGCGCGAGACCTCGGCAGCGGCTTTGAAGTCGAGGCCACGTGTCGGCTGATTGGCCAAGATGACGTCCGGTCCAGACTCGAGCACACGCGCCAGGATCAGTTTCTGGATGTTTCCGCCCGACAGCAATGCCGCCCGCGCGTCCGCCCCCGGGCCACGGACATCATAGGCGCTGCTCAACGTATCGGCATGGGCAGCAATTT
>CAYWND010000239.1:0-5050 GCA_964459085.1 uncultured Oceanibium sp.
CCACCCCGCAGCCCTGGCGGAAATCCACACCGGCCAGCCGGTCGAACCCCGCCTCCAGGATATAGCTGTCATCAGGGATCAGCTCGCGGCCGGTCTCGGGCACGCCCAAATGGATCCGCAGCACCTGCCACTCGGCTGGATCCAACGGATCCAGCCCGCCCAGCACCGCCCCCGCCGATGGCACATACATCCGCCAGCCAAGTGCGGGGTCGCGCGGATCAGCCAATGCACCCTCGGGCGGCGTTCCCAGCCCGATCACCACCTCTGCCTCGGCCTGCGCCAGCGTGACATCCGCCCGCAGCCTGTACATCTTCAGCCGCTGGATCAACGCAGCCGCGCGATCGGCCGCTATATCCAGCAGCGTATCCTCGCCATCGCGCAACACAAAAAAATCGAACAGGTACTTGCCCTGCGGCGTCAACAGCGCGGCATAGACCAGCCCGGGCGCATCGATGTCGTTGGTCACCAGATCCTGCAGGAACCGCCGATGATCGCCGCCGCCGATCCGCAGCAGCGCCCGGTCGCTTGCGTGAAATGCCTTGCCCATGCGTTCTGCCCTCCAACTCGCCGCTGACCCCGACATCTATGCCGTGCGACGGGGCTTTACAATCGCCCCGCCCTTGCGCACTCTCGCGCCCTGATCCTGACAGTTGCCATACTGGACCAAGCCCCATGTCGCTAGCATACGGCCGCGAAACGCTCGCCATCCCCGGCCCCTCGATGATCCCCGACAGGGTTCTGCGGGCCATGCACCGCCCCGCGCCCAATATCTACGAGGGCAATTTGATCGAGATGACGGAAACGATCCGCCGCGATCTTTTGGCAGTCGCGCGCAGCTCGGGCGACGTGGCGATGTACATCGCCAACGGGCACGGCGCCTGGGAAGGCGCCATTGCAAACACGCTGGGCCCCGGCGATCTGGCGCTGGTGATCGTCACGGGCCGCTTCGGGTTGGGCTGGGCCGAGATGGCGCAAACCATGGGGGTCGAGGTCGAACTGATGGACTTCGGCACCAGCGCGCCCGCCGATCCCGCCCGGCTCGAGGCGCGGCTCAGGGCCGACAGCGCGCACCGGATCAAGGCCGTTCTGACGGTCCAGACCGACACCGCGTCCTCGGTCAGCAACGATATCCAGGCGCTGGGCCAGGCGATCCGGGCCGCAGGCCACCCGGCCCTGTTTCAGGTCGACGCGATCGCGTCGCTGGGCTGCGAGCGGCTGGAGATGGACGCCTGGGGTGTCGACGTCATGGTCACCGGCTGCCAGAAAGGCTTGATGACGCCGCCTGGTATGAGTTTCAACTTTGCAGGGCCCCGTGCTGTCGCGGCCCGCAAGGCCATGGATCGCGGGTCGCCCTATTGGGACTGGCTGCCCCGGTTTGCGCCCGACATCTACTATCAGTATTTCTGCGGCACAGCCCCCACGCACCACCTGTTTGGACTGCGCGAGGCGCTGGACATGCTGATCCACGAAGAGGGGATCGAGGCGGTCTGGGCCCGCCACACCGCCCTGGCCGAACTGGTCTGGGACGCAGTCGATGTCTGGTCCGAGACCGGAGCAATCCGCCCCAACATCACAGATCGCACCCACCGATCCCGTGCCGTGACAACGATCTTCACCGGCCCCACAGATGCCACGCGCCTGCGCGCCTGGTGCGCGGCAGAGGCTGGCGTAACCCTGGGCATTGGGCTGAAACTGGACGAGGCGACGGGGCCAGGCGGATCGGATTTGTTCCGTATCGGACATATGGGGCACCTGAACCCGCCGATGCTGATGGGAACCCTTGCCACCATCGATGCGGGGCTCAAGGCGCTGGAGATCGCCCATGGCGGCGGCGCGTTGCGAGTCGCGTCCGAGACCCTGGCCCGCCACCTGGCGTCCAATCCCGCACTGGACCGCGCAGACTAACCGCATGGGCCAACCGCGCGCTTTCGCGCACGGAAGGGGGGCGGCGCTCGTGGATATCTAGGAGCAATGGAAAGAGGGCCACTTACTCGTTTTTGAGGGCCCTCTTTGCTCGGGAAAATACTCCGCAGGCACCTGGAACCCATACAAATCACATCTGGTCGGTGCGCCCGGACCCGCGCCCGGCACGGGATGCGGGCCGGGCCCGCCCGGGCTCCGACGGCCCGAAGGGCGGCGGGAACGGGCGGGACCGCTGGCCCCGTTCAGGGGATCTCTGTCAGGACGCGGGGCAGCGCGGTCTCGAACGCGTCCAGATCCGCAGGCGTCCCCGCGCTGACCCGGATGCAGCGGTTCTCGGGCGCCACAAAGGGCATGCGCACAAAGATACCCTGCCCGACCAGCCCATCCAGCACCCCCTTGGCATAGGCCCCGTCCCGGCCGCAATCGATGGCCACGAAATTCGTGGCCGACGGCAGGGCCCGCAGGCCATTGGCCGCCGCGATGGCCGCAATCCGGTTCCGCGCCCCTGCCACCTCGCTCTGCACATGGGTCAGCCAGGCCGGATCCTGCAACGAGGCCAGCGCCCCGGCCTGGCTGATCCGCGACACGCCGAAATGATTGCGCACCTTGGAAAACGCCGCGATGGTCTGCGCCTGCCCGATCGCATAGCCGATCCGTGCGCCCGCCATGCCCCAGGCCTTGGAAAACGTGCGCATCCGGATCACGCGCGGATGATCGATGTCAATCGCAGGGACGGTGCCTTCGGGCGCAAACTCGCAATAGGCCTCGTCCAGGCACAGCGTGGCGCTATCGGGCAGCGTGTCGATCATACCCTGCACCGTCGCCGCGTCATGCCAGGACCCCATCGGGTTGTCGGGATTGGCGAAATAGATCAGGGCGGCGTCAACTTCCGCTGCCTTTTCGATCAGCGCCCCAGGGTCCTCGGCGTCGTCGCGGTAAGGCACCGTGTGCAGTACGCCGCCATAGCCCGCCACATGGTAGTTGAAGGTCGGATAAGCCCCCGCGCTGGTTACCACGGGTGTTCCCGGTTCGGTCAGCAGCCGCGCCAGCGACCCCAGCAGCCCGTCGATCCCCGCGCCCACGACGATGTTCTCCATCCCTACGCCGTGCAGGTCTGCCAGCGCCGCCCGCAGGTCATGGTTCTCCGGGTCGCCATACATCCAGACATCCCCGGCCGCCTGCGCCATCGCGGCGACCGCCTTGGGCGAGGGGCCAAAGACGCTCTCGTTGGCGCCGATCCGCGCGCGGAACGGGCGTCCGGTCGCGCGCTCCTGCGCCTCGGGGCCCACGAACGGAACCGTTGCGGGCAGCGATTGGACAAGCGGGGTGAACCTGGGTGCGGATCCTGTCATGGCACCGCACCCTGCCCTGCGCGCCGACCCAGCACAAGGTGTGATACCAACGCCAGGCCGCCGCCGATCGTCATGGTCGCGCTCAATGCGATATGGGATCCGTCATGCAGCAAGGTGGCCAGCCCCGCCCCCGCCGCGCCGAACACCATCAAGGCTGCCCCCAAAACGGACGAGGCGAAACCGGCCATGTCCGCCGCCGGTTCCATCGCCATGGCATGAGACGACGGCAGGACCAGCCCGAAGGCCAGATAGAACAGGATCGCGCCGGACCAGAACACCGTCAACGACGGTTCGGTGACCCAGAAGATGACCTGCACAGCCACCGCCAGCGCCAGGGCGCAGGCCGCGACCGTCCCGATCCCTGCCAGCCCGATCCGTGGGATCAGCACGCGCACCAGGCTGGAGCCCGCGATGACCGCCGCCGCCCCCAGCACAAAGACCGCGCTGAACTCGGCCGGGCTCAGGCCATAGGCCTCGTCCATGACCACGGCGCCCATGCCCAAGATGCTGGAATAGCCCGCAAATGTCAGGCTGGAGACCATCAGCCCGGCAACGAAGGGCGGCTTCATCATCAGTTGCGGAAAGGCCGAGGACAGAAACCCCAGCGACAACCGTTCGGGGCGCTTTTCGGGCACGGTTTCCCGGGCGATCTGCCACAACAGCACCAGCAGGATGATCGCGACCAGCGTCAGGAACAGAAAACACGCCCGCCAGCCGAACAGCGCCAGCAGACCCGCGCCCATGACCGGGGCGATCAGCGGGGCCACGGACATCACGCTGAGGATGGTGGCAAACAGGCGCGCGGCGGTCTCACCCGTGCCAAGATCGCGCGCCATGGCCCGCGCGATGGCAGGCGCGCCGCCCATCAGTCCCTGCAGCGCGCGCAAGGCCACCAGCAGCCAGAACGAGGTCGCAAGCGTGCACAAAAGTGTGGCGATCAGAAACCCCGTCAGCGACAGCCTGAGCGCCGGGATCCGACCGTAAGCATCTGAAAAGAGGCCCCAAAACAGCTGCCCGACCCCATAGGCCAGAAAGTAGGACCCGATCAGCAGCGCGCCCTTTTCCGGTGCCTTGCCCAGGTCGCGTGCGATCACACCGGTGGCGGGCAGGATGATGTCAATCGACAGCGCGGTCAGCGCCGACAGGCCGCCCAGCAGCAGCACCAGATCGGTGCGCACGGATGGCGATGTCGGCCCGTCAGGGGTGGGTTCAAGCGGCATCTTCGATGCGGGTGCGGGCGGCGCGGAGTTTGGCCATGTCGGCCTGCAGCTCTTCCAGGCGGGTGCGGGTTTCGTCGACCACCTCTTCGGGGGCGTTGGCGATGAACTTTTCGTTGCCCAGCTTTTTCTCCAGCCCGCCGGCCTCTTTCTCCAGCTTGCCCAACGCCTTGTCCAGACGCGCCTTTTCCTCTTCGAAATCAATGACATCGGCCAGCGGCAGGCAGAAGGTGCCGCCCGCCACGGGGATCGTGACGGACCCTTTGGGGGCCGCGTCCGCCGTGCCAAATTCCGAGATGCGGGCGAGGCGTTCGACCAATGGCCGGTTGCGGTCCAGCGCGGCCTGTCCGGCGGCGTCCAGTCCGATCTGGATCAGGGGAATTTTCGCCCCCACAGGCACATGTGTTTCGGCCCGGACGGACCGGATTTGTTCAATCAAATCAATGACCCACAGGATTTCGCGGTCGGCCTCGGCATCCGCGATATCGGGGCCGAATTCGGGCCAGTCTGTGTGGACCAGCATGGCGGGCCGGTCGCCTGTCTTGCGCCACAGATCCT
>CAYWND010000240.1:0-5027 GCA_964459085.1 uncultured Oceanibium sp.
CGGGCGAGGGGTCGCAGGGGATCGAGCGGTTGATTCTGGCCGCCTCGGGCGGGCCGTTCCGCAACCGTGCGCGCGAGGACATGGCCGCGATCACGCCCGAAGAGGCGATGGCGCACCCCAACTGGGACATGGGTGATCGGATTTCGATCGACAGCGCAACAATGTTTAACAAGGCGCTGGAACTCATTGAAGCAAAAGTTCTTTTTGGCGTCAAACCGGACCAGATCGAAGTCGTCGTCCACCCCCAGTCGATCATTCATTCGATGATCGGCTTTCGCGATGGCTCGATCATTGCGCAGCTTGGCCCCTCGGACATGCGGGGGGCGATTGGCTATGCGCTGAATCACCCGAACCGCGCGCCGTTGCCGGTCGAACGGCTGGATTTCGCGCGCCTTGCCCGGCTGGATTTCCAGCCTGAAGATCCGGTGCGGTTTCCGGCGCTGAGACTGGCACGCGAGGTGCTGGCGGCGGGGGGGCTGTGCGGCGCGGTGTTCAATGCCGCCAAAGAGGCCGCGCTGGATGCGTTCATCGCCCGCCGGATCGGATTTCTGGACATGGCGGCCTGCGTCGAGGAGGTGCTGACCAGGCTCGGCCCCGATGCTGCCACAATGAAAGAAAATATTACATTAGAGGCAGTAATGCTGTATGACGAACGCGCCCGGAAAATGGCGGCAGCGTGGGCGCGTGACAGCGTAAGGGCTTAGGGTTACAGGCAGTTTCCGCAAGGAGCATTGATGGATTTCATAGCTGACCTGCCGGTTGTAGGTGGTTTCCTGTCCTCTGCACTGGCCTTCGTGGTGGTGCTGGGCATCGTTGTCTTCGTGCACGAGTACGGCCACTATATCGTTGGCCGCTGGTGCGGTATTCACGCCGACACGTTTTCGCTGGGCTTCGGCAAGCGGCTGTATTCCTGGGTCGACAAGCGGGGCACGCGGTGGCAGATCGCAGCGCTGCCATTGGGTGGCTATGTGCGGTTCCTGGGCGACGCGGATGGATCCAGTCGCGCGGACGAGGCGGCGATGGCCGAAATGGACGAAGAGCTGCGCGCGCGCAGTTTTCACGGCGCTGCGGTGTGGAAGCGGATGGCGACCGTCGCGGCGGGGCCGTTTGCCAATTTCCTTTTGTCGGCAGCGGTTTTTGCCGGGCTGGTGATGGTAACGGGCGTGGCGACCGAGCGGCCGGTGGTCGGCACGCTGGGTGATGTTCCCGGGATCGAACAAACGGTTGAACCAGGGGACCTGATCCTCAGCGTCAACGGAAAGCCGATCGATCAGTTCGACCAGATATACGAAATCGCGCAAGAGATGGAGGTGCCGGGTCCCCTGGCGCTGGAGGTCGAGCGTGACGGACGGGTGCTGGATGCGATCAGCGCCTATCCCCTGCCGCCGCTGGTCTTTGGGGTCGAACCGCTGTCGCCCGCACAGAACGCGGGGCTGAAGGCAGGCGACTTTATCCGGTCTGCGGACGGGGTCACGCTGAACGCGTTCGGCGACCTGCGGGACGTGGTCATGGCCTCGGGCGACAAGACAATCGTTTTGGAGATCGTGCGCGATGGCAGTCCTGTGTCGCTGGAAATCACGCCGCGTCTGCGCGAGATGGTCACCCGCGATGGCGAGGTTGACCGGCGCGTGATGATCGGTGTCACGTCTGACGCGCTGATTTATCCCCCGACCGAACGGCTGGGCGTATTTGCCGCCCTTTGGCACGGGGCAGGCAAGGTGGTCGAAGTGATCGATATGTCGCTGACCGGCCTGAAGCACATTATTCTGGGCAATCTGGGCGCCGACAACCTGCAGGGGCCGCTGGGTATCGCGCAGATCTCGGGGCAGAGTGCGACCCAAGGCTGGACCAGTTTTATCGGGCTGATCGCGATCATCTCGACGGCGATCGGGATGCTGAACCTGTTCCCGATCCCGGTGCTGGACGGCGGGCATTTGGTGATGCACGCCTACGAGGCGGTGGCGGGCCGACCGCCGGCGGAACGCTTTATGCGCATTGCCATGTCGATCGGCCTTGCGATGGTCTTGTTGCTGATGGTCTTTGCAACGTATAACGACGTCATGCGGTGGGCCATAAGCTGACACCGTTCGCGTGTCAGAATAAAACAAGAGGTTAGTCACGATGATGCGGCGCTTGGGTTGGGGTCGGGCGCGCGGAGCAGGCTTTGGCCTGGCTGCGCTGCTGTGTGTCTGGATCGGATTGGCCGGCGGGGCGGCGATGATGGTTGTGCCGACGCATGCCCAGGCGCAGGCGAACGTGGCGCAGTTCGAGGTCACCGGCAACCAGCGTATCGAATCCGAGACGATCGAGGTTTTCAGTGGGCTGGTGCGGGGGCAACCCGCAACAGATGTGGCGCTGAACCAGGCCGTGCAACGGTTGGTTGATACAGGGCTGTTCGAGGACGTGACGGTCACCGCGGTTGGTGGCCGCATTCTGATCGAGGTGGTCGAAAACCCGACAATCAACCAGATCGCATTTGAGGGCAACGATGCGCTGGATGACGAGCTTTTGGCCGGTGTCATTCAACTTGCTCCGCGCCAGGCCTATACTCGCGCCGCAGCCGAGGCGGATGCGCAGATCATCGTCGAGGGATACCAGCGACTGGGTCGCATCGAGGCAACGGTAACGCCTGTTATTATTCGGCTGCCCGACAACCGAGTGAACCTGGTCTACGAGATATTCGAAGGCCGGGTGTCCGAGGTTCAGCGGATCGCGTTCACCGGCAACGTGGCCTATTCAGATCGTCGCTTGCGTCGCGTGGTCGAAACCGGTCAGGCGGGGCTGTTCAGTGCGTTTTTTACCAATGATGTTTATGATCAGGATCGGCTGGAGTTGGACAAGCAGCTTCTGCGCGAGTTTTACCTGAACCGCGGCTACATCGACTTCGAGGTCCGTTCGGCCACGGCCGAGTTGTCGCGCGAGCGTAACGCGTTCTTTTTGTCGTTCTCGCTGTTCGAGGGGCCGCAGTACACCTATGGCGAGATGTTCACGTCGACGTTTGCCGAAGGCATTGATGTTGCGGAGTTCGACGAGTTGATAGATCTGCGTCCCGGGCGCGTGTATTCAGCCGAGCAGGTTGACCGCGTGATCGAGCGGATGTCCTTTCTTGCCGGAGCTAAGGGATTTGCCTTTGTCGAGGTGGTCCCGCGCGTTTCGCGCAATCCAGATACCCAGACCGTAGATATCGAGTTTGAACTGCTGGAGGGGCCGCGCGTCTTCATCGAACGGATTGACATCCTGGGCAATCGCCAAACAGTCGATAGGGTCATTCGCCGCCAATTCCGGGTAGTCGAGGGGGACGCCTTCAACGCCCGCGAGGTTCGCGAGGCTGAAAATCGCATCCGCGCACTGCAGTACTTCGATTCGGTTGAAGTGCGCGTGCGCGAAGGCTCGGCACCTGATCGCGCGGTCATCGTGGTCGAAGTCGAAGAGGGCGCCACAGGGCAGTTGTCCTTTGGCGCCGCTTTTTCGTCTTCGGAAGGGGTGACGGCAACCATTTCGCTTGAAGAAGACAACTTTCTTGGCCGTGGGCAACAAGTCTCGGTTGATCTATCAAACGGTGAGGATACCACAACGTTTGCGTTCGGATTTACCGAGCCGGCGCTGTTCGATCAGGACCTGTTGGCGGGCTTTGATATCTTCTATCGGGAAGAGGATTTTGAAGAGTCCTCGGTTTTGCGAACGCGGGCCGGCTTTATTCCACGGATCGGGTTCCCATTGTCCGAGGACAGTCGCCTGCAGGTGCGGTTGAACCTTCTACGGGACGACATTGAACTGCAGGATACGGCAACAACCTCGCCGATCCTCGTTCGCGAGGCAGGCGCAGTCACGAATACCGGGGTGGGGTTCACATATACGTTGGACAAGCGGAACTCGCCAGTTGATCCCACTGCCGGCTTTATTTTCAACCTCAGTCAAGATTTCGCTGGCCTTGGGGGCGATCGGGAATACTCGCGGACTGTCGCGCGCGCACGCGCCTTCACAAGTGCGTTGAACGAGGATGTCATCTTCAGTGCGGAGTTGGAGGGCGGGGCGCTGATCTCGTTCACAGATGACTCTCGGCTGACCGAGCGGTTCAGCCTGGGCGGCGACAGTTTCCGCGGGTTCGAGCGTGGCGGTCTTGGTCCGCGGGACCAGTGCACGGCGTGCAACATGGGCAACGACGTGAACGACGCGCTTGGTGGAAATATGTATGCGGTTGCGCGCCTAGAGGCGACGTTCCCGATAGGTTTGCCCGAAGAGTACGGGATCTTTGGCGGGGTGTTTGCGGATGCCGGGTCGCTGTGGGATCTATACGATACCGCGGGCGCGTCGGGCATTGTTGATGATAGTGCCATTTTGCGCAGCTCGATCGGGTTCTCGATCTTCTGGGAAACCCCCATCGGGCCGCTGCGGTTCAACTTTGCCGAAGCCCTGCAGGCCGAACCGGGCGATGTGTTGGAAAGCTTCCGCATTACCATCGACACAAGGTTCTGACCTGTGCGGCCGCTGCGACATCTGATTGCGGCGGCGGGGCTGGGGATCGCGTGCGCCACCGCAACATTGGGACAGGTGGACAGCTTTCCCGTGCTGCGCGACCCGCCACCCCCCCCGCCTGCCTTTCTGGTGGTCGATCAGGATGTTGTATTTCGCGACAGCCGGCTGGGTCAGTCCATCCGGCAGCGGGATCAAGACGAGGCGGCGGCGTTGCGTGACGAGGGTCGCAGCCTGGACGCCGCCTTCGAGGCCGAGGAAAAGGCGCTGACCGATCAGCGCAAAGAGATGGAACCGGCCGAGTTCCGAAAACTTGCAGACGCGTTCGATGAAAAGGTCGTGGCAACCCGGCGCGAGCAGCAGGAACGGGCGAATGCCCTGGCGCAGCGGTCCGAGGCCCGAAAGCGCGGCTTTCTGCAACAGCTTGGACCGGTGTTGCTGGAGATCCTGACCGAGACCGACGCCGCGGCGGTGGTGGATCAGCGTACCCTTCTGATCTCGAAAGGGGATTTGAATATCACCGAGGAGGTGATTAAACGTCTGGACGCAGCTTA
>CAYWND010000241.1:0-5012 GCA_964459085.1 uncultured Oceanibium sp.
CTCGTCAGCGGCCCTGCCGGCCTTTTGGGCCGCCTCGGCCTTGTTTTGCGGACTGACGGCAAGCTCGTCCTGCATCTCGCGGCTGTTCTGCCATTGCTGGGCCACGTTCTCGGCGGTGGTGCCCATGTGGTAGTCGTTGAAGGCGTCCCACAGACCGTCCTTGATCATCGAGTCGGTGAACTTCATGTCACCCATCTTCTTGCCTGCGCGCAGATGCGCGACATGGGGGCTGAGGCTCATGCTTTCCTGACCGCCAGCGACAACGATGTCGGCATCCCCCAAGAGGATGTGCTGTGCGCCAAGTGCTACCGCACGCAAGCCCGAGCCACAGACCTGGTTTATGCCCCAGGCGGCGCTCTCTTTGGGAAGGCCCGCATTGATATGCGCCTGACGGGCCGGGTTCTGGCCCTGGCCTGCGGTCAGAACCTGGCCGAGGATTGTCTCAGAGACCTCAGCGCCCTCCACGCCAGCGCGTTCCAGCACAGCACCGATCACGGCGGCGCCCAGATCGTGCGCCGGCGTGTTTGCGAAAGATCCATTGAAGCTGCCGACGGCGGTCCGCGCGGCCGAAGCGATCACGATATTGGTCATCTTCTTCCCTCTCTTCCGGCTGGCCGCCGAATCTGATGTTTTGTTGCGCTGCAACATACGCGCGGCGGCTGGGCGTCCCATGCCGCAAAGCGTCGCAGTCGAAAGGTTATGTATTCGCGGACAGGAAATCCACAACCGGGTCCCAGACCGCCTGTCGCGCAGCCGTGCTGGTGATCATGCCGACATGACCCAACGGTGGGGGCAGAAGGTGGCCGTCCTCCATCACGTTCAGGATCGGATCTGCCATCGCCGGGGGTGCGATGCTGTCGCGTCTGCCAGCCACCACCAACGCGGGGCATCGAACACGCGCTGCACCGGCCCGCGAAGCCATCGGCCAAGCCTCCTGGTGCGGGGTGTTCAGCACTTGCCAGTCGACCAGCAGATTCTCGGCCGCTGGGCCCGCCATATGCACACCGTCGGCCAACCAGTCTTCGAGGGCCACGAAATGCAGCGCATCTTCGCTGCCGGGATCCATCGCGGCGAACTTGCGAAATTTGCGCAGGGCCTGGACCGGATCGACGATTGCGAAGAGGTGCTGGAACAGGTGGTAGGGGACATAGCCGAAGGCCTGGGCCCAGCCGCCCAAAAGCGGCCTCAGACGCTCGGCGCCCAGTGCGCGCGCGGCGGCCCGGGCCTGGCCGGACAATCCCGCACCGGCCGAGAAATCCCAGGGCGCGCCGATGGTCACCAGCGCCTTTAACAGTGGATCGCTCATGGCGTAACCCGCCGCCAATGTGCCGCCCATGCAGTATCCCACCAGCGCGGGGTTGCGCCCGGTGATCCGACGGACCTCTCCCATTGCCGGGGCCAGGCGCAGGGCCAAGTAGGCGTCGAGGTCAAACCCTTGCTCGGCGCGGCCGGGGCTGCCCCAGTCCAACAACAGCGGGCGCAGACCGGCCTCGGCGAGTGCGCGCAGAAAGGACCGGTTGGGCAGCAGATCCAAAACATAGGCCCGGTTGATCAGCGAGGGGACCACGACCACAGGCTGGCCGTCGCTGGCATCGGGGGCATAGTCCAGAAGGTGTGTGGACCCGTCAGCCCAGATCGGCAGCGGGGTATCGATCATTCGTCGGTAGGGATGGGTCTGCCAGGCCGCGATGCCAGCGAGCATCTCGGACAAGCGTCCCCCGGCCTCGACAGCCGTGGCAATCTGATCAGGTGGCGGGCCGTCCCATGGTGGCAAGTCCGGGTGCCAGGGAAAGTCCGGGCGCGCCGCATTGGGGGCGGCAAGGACCCCCTGGTGATAGGCCGCAACGGCCGCGCCCAGGTGAAAGAACAGCGGCGTGGGGTGCCCCGACCGGTGAACCGCGATCGTCATTTCCGATCCCCGCCAGCGGGGTCCCCCCGCGTCGCAAGCAGGCTGAGGTGGCGTTCCCAACGGTCCAGATAGTCTGCCTCGGCAGCCTCGTCGGGTGTACCGTGCCCCGATTTGGCGTCCGATTTGGTTGGCGCACGCGAAGACAGGGATGCGGCGCGCGGATCTTTATCAGTCTTGTCGGTCACGAATTGTCGATTAGCACGCTGACTGCCGGTTTGCGCCTGCAAAATGATGTTGCGGCGCGGAAACGCGGGATGCTAAGCCTGATGGGCAACGCATGAAGGAATGCCGATGGCCCGGACAGCAGCGAACGATGATGATCCTGTCATCATCAAGAAATACGCCAACCGCCGGCTCTATAACACGCAGAAGTCCGCCTATGTCACGCTCGAGGACCTGGCCGTCATGGTGCGCGAGGGTACGGATTTCGTGGTGCGCGATGCGAAATCGGGCGAGGACATCACACGATCAGTTCTGACCCAGATCATCTTCGAGGAAGAGGCCAAGGGCCAGAACATGCTGCCCGCGAACTTTCTGCGGCAACTGATCCGGCTTTATGGGGACACCCTGCAGGGCGTCGTTCCCGGCTATCTCGAGACGTCGATGGAGACGTTCCTGCATAATCAGGAAAAGCTGCGCGAGCAGATGAACTCGACATTCGGGCCGAACGCGGCGATGGCAAATTTCGAGGCGATGACGCGCGCGAACATGGAAATCTATGAAAACGCGATGCGCATGTTCCGGCCCTTTTCGCAGGGCACGGCGCCCGAAGCCCCAACCGCGCCGCAATCCGCCCCATCGTCCGAGGCCCAGTCTGCGCCCAAGGATGTCGAGTTGGATGACCTTAAGGATCAGCTGAAACAGATGCAGGAACAGCTTTCGCGTCTGGTTAAGGATACCTGAGATCCCGTCAACCCACAGCCTGCCGCTGCGGCGCCGTCCGGCTGGCCGCTTTGGGGTCAGGCGGCAACTCGGCCACCGGCCGGGCAAAGTGGAACCCCTGCAGGCAATCGATCCCCAGCTTTCTGGCCCGCACGGCATCTTCGGGCCGGGCGATGAACTCGATGACCGTCAGCATGTCAAAGTGCCGTGCGATGTCGGCCAGCGCCCGCACCAGGGCTTGTGCATCGGCGTCCCGGTCCAGATTGGCGCCATAACTGCCGTCGATTTTGACGATGTCGAACCGGTAGTCCCGGAAATGCCGGAACCCCGTCGCCCCGGCCCCGAAATCATCCAGCGCCACCGAGATCCCGCGTTTGCGCAGCGCGGCAAGGAAGTCGCGGGTTTCCGGCCGATCCAGGATATCGCCGGTTTCCGTGATCTCGACGATCAGACGATAGCCCGCATCCAGCGCACCGGATAGACCGCGGTCCAGTTCTGCTATCCACGCCTCGGCACCGACGTTTTCGGGCGCGATGTTGACCGACAGGCGCAGGTCCGGCCGATCGCGCAACGCATCCAGCGTCAGCTTCAGCGCCCGGCAATCCAGTGCCAGCATCAGCGGCGTGGACGCGGCCGCGGGCAGGAACTGACCCGGATGCAGGGTTTGGCCCTTTGCGGTTCGCACCCTCAGCAACGCCTCATGAAACGCGGACAGGGTGCTGTTCCGGCTGTCGACGATACGATGGAAATGCAGTGTCACACGATCTTCGGCCAGGGCGCGGCTGATTTCGTCCCGTATCGCCGCCACGGACTGCTGTTCGGCGTTGTCTGCGACCGTGGCGGCCGCCTCACCCACACTGACCCAAGCCCCCTGCGTCGTTTGCGAATGTGCCATCGGCTGTCGATCCTTCGCCCGTAAGTGTCGCAAAGCACTCTCGACCCAACGCTTTAAATGTTCGTAAAAACTTCTGATTTGTTCTAAAATTGTTCTCATTGGGATTTACAGGAGGGTAACCATGGTCGAACGCTGTTCCTGGTGCGGTACCGAAGAGATCTATGTCCGCTATCATGACGAGGAATGGGGCGTTCCCGAATACGACAGCCGCGCACTATGGGAAAAGCTGATCCTGGATGGTTTCCAGGCGGGCCTGAGCTGGATCACGATCCTGAAAAAGCGCGAGGCGTTCCGGCAGGCGTTTGACAATTTCGATCCAGTGGCCGTGGCTGGCTATGGTCCTGAGAAGGTCGAGGCGCTGCTGCAGGACGCGGGCATCATCCGGCATCGCGGCAAGATTGAATCGACCATCCGGTCTGCGGCGCTGTGGCAGGACATCGAGGCCGATGGCGGCTTTGACACCTATCTGTGGAACTTCGTCGACGGCCAGCCGTTGCAGAACCGGTTCCGGTCGATGGGCGAAGTTCCGGCCTACACGGATCTGTCGACCACCATATCCAAGGACCTCAAGCGCCGTGGGTTTAACTTTTGCGGGCCCACGATCGTCTACGCCTTCATGCAGGCGGTCGGCATGGTCAACGATCACACAGTGGAGTGCCACCGCCACGAGGCGGTCAAGGCCCTGGCTCGCTGACGGTGATCCGCTGGTCTAGGAGGCGGGATCCTGCGCGATACGGTCCAGGATCGCGCGCACCGCATCCGCTGACCAGTCCGCCCCGCCACTGACGCGCCCGACCTCGCGCCCCTGACGGTCCAGGATCAGCGTGACCGGCAATCCAAGGACGCCGACGGCCCGCGCAAGTTCGCTGGTACGGTCGGTATAGGTCGCAAGCGTCTCGATCCCGAATTGGTCATTGAACCGCTTCAGCGCGGCATCTGAATTGCGCCCCGTTGCAACCGCGATAACCTCGAAATCCGCTCCGCCCATTGTGCGGTTAAGCGCATCCAGGGTCGGCTTTTCCGCACGGCAAGGCGCGCACCACGTCGCCCAGAAGTTCAGCACACGCACCTTTCCGTTGCTGTCCGAAACCTGCACAGGTTGTCCATCGGCATCGAGGAAGGCGACATCGGCCACTGGCCGCGGCGCTTGGTGCACGATCAGCTTGCGCATGTCGCCTTCGCGCAGTGCCTCCAGATCCTCTGTCAGGGTACCCGCAATCGCAGGGTTTGCAGCAAGCGCAAGCGTTGCGTATAGAAGCGCGGTCAGCAGAGGTCTGGTCATCAGGATCTTTCTCTCATTCCCCCGCGGTCGAAACATGGCAGACA
>CAYWND010000242.1:0-2501 GCA_964459085.1 uncultured Oceanibium sp.
GCCCGACACCGCGCAAGCACAACCATGTCAGCAGGCTGAACGATCATTACCGCAGGGACATCGGCCTGGCGCCGGGCGAACCTGCCCCACGCAACCCCTTTACGCAAGGTTGGTAGATGTCAGGGCCACTTGGCGACCGGGGGCAGGCTCATCAACACCGCTTCGGGGTTGTGCCCGGTCTGCAGACCGAACTGGGTGCCCCGGTCGTAGACCAGATTGAACTCGGCGTATCTGCCGCGCTTGACCAGCTGCCACTCGCGGTCCGCATCGGTCCAAGCCTCGGGCATCCGTCTCTCGGTAACCGGCACGAACGCGTCGATGAACGCGCGCCCGACATCCTGAGTAAAGGCGAAGTCCGCCTCCCAGTCGCCGGTGCAGTGATCATCGTAAAAGATACCGCCGACGCCCCGTGCCTCGCCCCAGTGCTTGATCATGAAATACTCATCCGCCCAGGCCTTGTAGCGCGGGTAATAGTCGGGATCGTGCCGGTCGCAGGCCGCCTTCAGCGCGTCGTGGAACCAGGCCGTGTCCTCGGCCACCTCGACCATCGGGTTCAGGTCCGAACCGCCGCCGAACCACCACGCCGTCGGTGTCCAGAACATCCGCGTGTTCATATGCACCGCTGGCGTTTTGGGGCTGCGCATATGCGCCACAAGGCTGATGCCGCTGGCCCAGAATCGGGGGTCCTCGATCAGACCCGGAACCTCCTTGCGCGACGACAGGCTTTTGGCAGCCTGAGGGCCAAGCGATCCGTAAACGGTCGAGACATTGACACCCACCTTCTCGAACACCCGTCCGCCGCGCATGACCGACATCACGCCACCGCCCGCATCCTCGTCCCCCTCGGCCGCCCGGCGCGTCTCCTTGCGCTCGAATCGTCCCGGCGCGAGGTCCGCGAACGGGCCCGCGGTCTGCGCGTCCTCCAATCCCTCGAACGCCGCGCAGATCATATCCCGCAACTCGACGAACCACGCCGAGGCGCGCGCTTTGCGGTCGTCGAAATCGTCCGATTTTGTCATCCTGAACAGGCCCTTGCTGATGTCACGAAACCTGAACGCGACAGTCCCCACTTGTCAACGCGACAAACGGGCTGACATCACGCGGCTTTTGGTGTACCAAGCCTTCATCAACCCATGGCGGAGAAGTGTCGATGATGCAGATCAGGATCTTTTTTCTAGGCTAGCCAGCCTGATCCTGACGGGCTGTGCGCATGCCACGCCCCTTCGACCTATTCCATTCTAAAAACGCCTAATCGGACGCTTCGCCATGTTCCGCAGATTCGAAAACCTCGTCGACCCGTTTCAACCCTTTGACGCCGCCGCGCCGCCCAAAGGGCTGTGGCCCTATGTGAAAACCCAAATCGCACCTTTCCGTCGGGTCCTGCCGGTGATGGCCTTTACCGGCATTATCGTGGCTTTGATGGAGTCGGGACTGATCTTTTACTCCGGTCGGATCATCGACCTTATGAATGCATCTGGACCAGGTGCGTTCTGGGATAACCACGGGTTCGAGCTGATCCTCGCGGTGATCTTCATCGTCGGCCTGCGCCCGCTGATCATCATGCTCAACCACCTGTTTTTGGAACAGACCATGGCGGGTAACATGCCCGAGCAGGTCCGGTGGCGCGCGCACAAGCATCTGCTGGGTCAGTCGTCCAATTTCTTTCAAAACGACTTTGCCGGTCGGTTGTCGAACCGCGTCATGCAACTGGGCAACGCGTTGGAAGACTCGGTCTACATGGCGCTCGAAGGGCTGTGGTATGCGGTGGCTTATGTCATCGGTGCGATGATCATCATGGGTCAGATAGACTGGCGGTTGTCGCTGCCGCTGGGGATCTGGCTGGTGGCCTATGCGCTCTATGTTCGCAATATCGCTATCCGGGTCGCGACCGCATCCGAGAAATGGTCGGACGCGCGTTCGCTGGTCACCGGGCGGCTGGTCGATGCCTACGCCAACATCGAAAGCGTCAAGCTGTTTGCCCATGGCCACCGAGAAGAGGCCTATGCCCTGTCGGCGTTACGCCGCCTGCGTCTGCGGTTTCAGCGTTTCCTTCGATTGATGACCGAACTCAGTTTCGGTTTGAACCTGCTGAACGGCCTGCTAATCGTGGGCGTGATGGGCCCCGCGATCTGGCTGTGGACCATCGGCGTCGTGACCATTGGCGAGGCTGCGGCCGCGGCCGCCCTGACAATCCGGCTGAATGGTATGTCGGGATGGATAAGCTGGGTCATCATCCGCCTGTTCGAACACGCAGGCACCATCCGCGAGGGGCTGCAATCGGTCTCGGTCCCCCATTCGGTGACCGATGCCGCTTCCGCACCCGCCCTGAAGGTGTCCGATGCCCGGATCGAGTTCCGGGATATCAGCCACCACTATGGCAAAGGCGTCGGCGGTCTGGACAAGGTATCGCTGACGATCCACCCGGGCGAACGGGTAGGCTTGGTCGGCCGGTCTGGTGCGGGCAAGTCCAGCATGGTCAACCTGCTACTGCGGTTCCGCGA
>CAYWND010000242.1:2601-4969 GCA_964459085.1 uncultured Oceanibium sp.
GGCGTCAAGCTGTCCGGCGGCCAGCGCCAGCGCATCGCGATTGCCCGCGTGATCCTGAAGGATGCGCCGATCTTGGTCCTGGACGAGGCGACCTCGGCGCTGGACAGCGAGGTCGAGGCGGCTATCCAGGAAACGCTCTATGGCGTGATGGAGGGCAAGACGGTGATCGCCATCGCGCACCGCCTGTCGACCATCGCGCGCATGGATCGGATC
The DNA here is from genome assembly GCA_964459085.1 of uncultured Oceanibium sp. Taxonomy (GTDB): domain Bacteria; phylum Pseudomonadota; class Alphaproteobacteria; order Rhodobacterales; family Rhodobacteraceae; genus Halovulum. Next base: position 2,815 of record CAYWND010000242.1, read on the forward strand.
GTTGTGTTGGACGAGGGTCGGGTGATCGAGGAAGGCAGCCACGACGACCTGCTGGCACGCGGCGGCGTCTATGCAGGTCTGTGGTCGCGACAGTCCGGCGGCTTTCTGGGCACCGAAGCGGCCGAATAACCCTTCGCGCCGTCCCGGCCAGATCCGGGGCGGCGCGCGCCAAACCGCGTAGGAATTCCCGCAGTTCCCGTGCGACGTCCTATATTGGTAACACAGACCCACAAAGGACCCCGATGATCCGCCTGTCCGAACTGATCGACGTCTACCGCGCGGCCCAAGGCATGCCGCCCGGTCGTCTGATGCCGTTTTTGGGCTGGTCGCTGAAAGGTGCATGGCCGGTTCTTATCACAGCGGCCATATTCGGCAGCCTGACCGGAGCAACCGAGATTGCCTCGGCCTTTCTGATCGGCTGGGTGATCGACGACGCGCTCAACTATGGGCCAACAGAGTATGTCGCGGATCGCTGGCCGGTTCTGGCAGCCTTGGCCCTGTTCTATCTTGTGATCCGGCCCGGCATCATGGGCATGTCAGCGGCGCTGAACTCGCTTGCGGTCGGGCCCAACGTCTGGGCGCAGGTGATCAGCCGTCTGCATCGGCATGTCTTGCGCCAGCACATTCAGTTCTTTGACGACGACTTCGCCGGGCGCCTGGCCCAAAAGGAAATGCAGACCGCCCGCGCCGTGGCAGACGTCGCGGTGGATGTCGTCATGACGATCTTCTTCGCCATCAGCACGCTGATCGGTGCTGCGGTGCTGATGGCCAGCGTGGATGGCCGCCTAGCCGGCGCACTGGGGATCTGGTTGGTGGGGTATCTCGCACTGATCTGGTACTTCCTGCCCCGTATCCGCGAACGTGCAAAGGCCCGGGCAGCGGCCCGTGCGGGTGTGACAGGCCAAATGGTCGACACCCTGACCAACATGAAGACGGTCAAGCTGTTCGCCCATACCCATCGCGAAGAGGCCTCGGCGCATACGGCCATCGAGTCCTTCCGCCAGGCGGGTCTGCACTTCGGCCGCCTGGCCGTTGCGTTCCGACTGTCGCTAAACACACTGGCGGGGGCGCTGCCGGTTCTGATGATCGGTGGGGCGTTACTGCTGTGGCAGTCCGGGGCCGCAACCGCAGGCGAGATCGCGACCGCCGGCGTGATCTCCAGTCGCATCGGCCAGATGACGGGATGGGTCAGCTTTACCCTGATGGGGATCTACTCGCATATCGGCGAGGCCGAGGACGGGATGCGGACGCTCTCGCCCGTGCCGCTGGTCCGGGATGCAGACAACCCAGCCCCGTTGCCGCGTGTGAACGGGGATATTTTGTTCGAGAATGTCGAGTTTCGCTATGGGCGCAAAGATGGTGGCGGCCTGCACGGCCTGAGTTTCCGCGTTCGGCCAGGAGAGAAGGTCGCGCTGGTCGGCGCATCTGGGGCTGGCAAGTCAACCGCCGTGTCGCTTTTGCTGCGGCTCTACGATGTCGAAGGCGGGCGCATCACCCTGGATGGAACGGATGTCTCGACCGTGGCGCAAGAGGACCTGCGGTCCCAGATCGCCATGGTCACGCAGGAAACCGCGATGTTCAATCGATCCGCCCGCGACAACATCCTCTATGGTCGCCCCGATGCGACCGAGGACCAGATGAGTGATGCCGCCCGGCGGGCCGAGGCGCATGACTTCATTCTGGGCCTGCGCGATATAAAAGGCCGCGAAGGGTACGATGCGCATTTGGGCGAGCGGGGTGTCAAGTTGTCGGGGGGCCAGCGCCAGCGCATTGCACTTGCGCGCGCTATCCTGAAGGACGCGCCGATCCTTCTGCTGGACGAGGCAACCTCGGCACTCGACAGCGAGGTCGAGGCCGAAATCCAGCGCGCGTTGAACGAGGTGATGCAGGGCAAGACGGTGATCGCCATCGCTCACCGCCTGTCCACGATCGCCCGGATGGATCGCATCCTGGTATTGGATCATGGACGCGTGATCGAGGAAGGCACCCACGAGGACCTGTTGGCCAGGGGCGGCCAATACGCTCGCTTCTGGACCCGGCAATCCGGTGGTTTCCTGAACGTGGCCGCCGCGGAATGAGGTTGGATCAGGCGCTGGTCGCGCGCGGACTGGCGCCCAGTCGCGCCCGCGCGCAAGAGATGATCCGAAACGCCTGC
>CAYWND010000243.1:0-4966 GCA_964459085.1 uncultured Oceanibium sp.
AGTGGTCCGGCGCGCCTGACCCGGCGGCAGCACTGACCGCCTGGGGTGGCGGCGGGCGGATTTTGCGGCCGCTGGTCGGCGGGCACCGCAACCGCGTCTTTCTGGTCGAACTGAACGGGCAGCCGCTGGTCCTGAAATCCACGCGGCATGGCGAGGCCTCGCTGAATTGGGTCCGGGGGTTGGCTGGTCCGGCTGCTCAAGCAGGCGTTTCGCTACCCGAGATCGTGCCGACGTGGTCCGGACGCCTAAAGGCTGAGGGTTGGATGCTTGAGCGCTTTGCTGCGGGCCTGCCGCCAAATCCCATCGGGATGGCCGCGGTCCGGCGCAGGGTTGGGCATTTGCATCAGATGACACGCCGGTTGCCACAGCGGCCTGGCGCGGTGGCGAGCACGGATCTGGCGTACGGTGCGCGGGGGTTCGACGCGGATCTGTCCGTGTTGCCGGATAGGTTGGCGGCACGGCTTGGTGGTCTACTGCGCGCGGGGGACAGCGGGCCTGTGGGCGTGGTGCATGGGGACCTGGTGTCGGCCAATGTCATCTGGCATCAGGACGGCCCACCTGTTGTCATTGATTGGGACGAGGCGCGGATCGACGCGGGCTTGTTTGACCAGACCGGGCCGGTTGGGCGTAAGGCGCGCTTGGCGCGAGAGATCGTGGCCTGTTGGCGGGTCGAGCCCGCGCGGGCGCGGCGTCTGGTGCTAAAACTCTAGGCGGACGCCGCCCGGATTGCGCACCCCATTCAGGCCTCGCGGACGATCTTTGCCAGCCGCCCGAAAACCTGCGGATTGGCTGCGACGATGCCATTGCCGTCCAGGATGTCCGTGTCCGCCTCGAGCGGTTCGATGAACCCCCCGGCCTCTTTGACCAGCAGGACGCCGCCGGCGATGTCCCAGGCGTTCAGCCCCGGCTCCCAGAAACCGTCATATCGGCCGGCTGCGACATAGGCGAGGTCCAGCGCAGCCGCGCCCCAACGACGGATACCCGCACATTGCGGGGCCAGCTTGGCGACCTGGCGCAGGAACCGGGGCAGTTCCGGGTTACCTGCAAAGGGGACTCCGGTGGAATAGACGGTCTGGATCATCTCGCTGCGGTCCGACACCCGCATCCGGCGGTCGTTCATCCAGGCGCCCGAGCCTTTTTCTGCAGAGAACATCTCGTCCTTGATCGGATCGTAAACCACGGCCGAGACGATCTCGCCCTTGTGTTCCAGGGCGATCGAGATCGCCCAGTGCGGCATGCCGTGGAGAAAGTTGGTGGTCCCGTCCAGCGGGTCGACAATCCACCGGCGGGTCGGGTCGGATCCCTTGGCCTCGCCCGATTCCTCGCCCAGCCAGCCATAATTCGGGCGCGCCTCGGTCAGTTCCTCGCGCAGGACCTGTTCCGACCGGATATCGGCGCGGGATACGAAATCGCCCGCGCTTTTTGATGTGACCTGCAGGTTCTCGACCTCGCCGAAATCGCGGATCAGGCCGCGGGCGGCCTTGCGCGCGGCCTTGGTCATCAGATTGAGATTTGCGGACGCCTGAGACATGCCAGAACCTGTTTATCGGGGAGGTGTTGGCGCCTCTTTAGACCGTTGATCGCAAAAGGCCAAGCCGCGTTGGACAGATCGCAAGCGGCCGCTTGGCCGAAACCCCTAGGCGGAACGGCCCCGGCCTGCCGCTTGCGTAGGAATTGATGCCCCCCTTGCGCGGCGCTGACGGTCGTGGTCAGGTTTCCTTGTGATCCCAAAGGACGACTCGCCCCGGCTGAGCAATCTGTTACGCGCTTTATGATTTGCTGTCATCAGGGCGACATCTGGCGGCCCTAGTGAAAGTCCGTCGATCGTCCAATGGGACCCATTTCGACAGAGAGGGCCAACAATCATGTCATATTCGTTTACCACGCCAACCCGCCGCGGGTTTCTTGCAGGCACAGCCGCCGCCGGATCACTGATCGCTCTGCATCCCTTTGCCGCGCGGGCGGCTGCCGGCCAGGCGCACCTGCGGATCATGTCCACAACCGATCTGCACGTGCATGTCTATCCCTATGACTACTATGGCGACCGCCCGTCGGACAGCATGGGGCTCAGCCGGACGGCAACGTTGATCGAACAGATCCGTGCCGAGGCGGGCAATTCGCTGTTGGTCGACAATGGCGACTTTCTGCAAGGCAATCCGATGGGCGACTATATCGCCTACGAGCGGGGCATGAAGGATGGCGACATGCACCCGATCATCGAGGCGATGAACGTGCTGGGATACGACGCCTCGACCCTGGGCAATCACGAATTCAACTACGGTCTGGATTTCATGATGAAGGTGCTGGCGGGGGCAAACTTCCCCGTGGTGTCTGCCAACGTGGTCAAGGGGGCCCTGGCAGCCAGCCCGCGCGATGATGCCCTGTTCGTCAAACCCTACGTGATCGTCGACAAGCAAGTCACCGATGGCGAGGGCAACAGCCACATCGTCAAGGTGGGCCTGATCGGGTTCGTGCCGCCGCAGATCATGAACTGGGACAAGCGCCACCTGGAGGGGTCGGCCAATGCGCGCGACATCGTGGCCACCGCCGCCGCCTGGGTGCCGCAGATGAAGGAAGAAGGCGCGGACATCATCGTCGCGCTCAGCCATTCGGGCATCTCTGCCGAAGGGGCCAGCGAGGGGATGGAGAACGCCTCGCTCTATCTGGCGGCGATTGACGGGATCGACGCGCTGGTCACCGGCCACCATCACCGGGTCTTCCCGGGCGACGCCTACGAGGCGGCGCAGGGGCTGGATCCGGTTGCGGGAACGCTGATGGGCAAGCCCGCGGCGATGGGCGGGTTCTGGGGGTCGCACCTGGGGCTGATCGATCTGATGCTTGAAAAGGACGGCGGCGGATGGCGCATTGCCGGATCGGAAAGCGGGACCAGGTCGATCTATTCCCGCGATGGGCGCAAATACGTGCCCGAGGTCGAGGACTATCAGCCGGTGCTGGATGCGGTGGCCAAGACCCATGCCGAGACGCTGGAATACATCCGCCGACCGGTTGGCGAGACCTCGGCGCCCCTGCATTCCTACTTTGCCCTGGTCGCGGACGATCCTTCGGTCCAGATCGTCAGCCAGGCGCAGACCTGGTACGTCAAGGAAATGATGAAAGGCACCGAGTGGGAAGGGCTGCCCATCCTGTCCGCCGCCGCGCCGTTCAAGGCCGGTGGTCGCGGCGGGCCCGAGTACTATACAGATGTCAAACCGGGACCGGTGGCGATCAAGAATGTCGCCGACCTCTATCTCTATCCCAACACCGCGCGCGCCGTTCTGATCGATGGGGCGACGGTCAAGGACTGGCTGGAGCGGTCTGCCGGTATCTTCAACCAGGTCGACGAGGGGGCCACCGACGCGCCGCTTCTGAACCCCGAGTTTCCCTCGTACAACTTCGACGTTATCGACGGGGTGACCTATCAGATCGACCTCAGCCAGCCGTCGAAATACTCGCCCAAGGGCGAGTTGACCAACGCGGATGCGAACCGAATCGTGGACTTGAAGTTCAATGGACAGCCCATTGATCCAAATCAGAAGTTTGTCGTAGCGACCAACAACTACCGGGCTGGTGGGGGCGGCAAGTTCCCGGGCGCGGACGGGTCCACGACAATCTTTGTCGCGCCCGATACCAACCGGGACGTGATCGTGCGGTTCATCGTCGAGCAAGGCACCATCAACCCCTCGGCCGATGCCAACTGGTCCTTCAAGCCGATGCCGGGCACGACCGTGATGTTCGAAACCGGACCGGCGGGGGCCGAACATGCAGCAGGCGTGAAGGGTGTCGATATCACGCCCGCAGGCGATGGCGCGGACGGATTTGCGGCCTATCGGATCGGTCTCTGAGGTTTCAAGCCTTTGTTATAGGTCTTGTGATATCCGGGCCCCTGAATAGCCAGGGGCCCGGCGTCTCATGACCACCTTTCGCGAGTTCCAGACCACGTACAAACCCGACATTCGACCGGAAGGGTTGATGAAACGGGTGCGATATGCGTTGCAGATCGACAGTCAATTCACCGGGGCGTTCGGCGCGATCATCCGGGAGTTGAGGGGCGAGATCGATTTCTGGCCGGACAAGATCGTCTTGCAACTGATGCAGTATCGAAAGCTGGACGAACGCTTTGGCGGCGACCAGATGGACATCCTGCGCGGTCTGTTCAAAGTCCATCGCGCCGCCATCCTGTCGGGCAAGTTCGAGGATGACTATTTCGCATCGCTCGAAGATCTGGCGCTGTTTTTCATCTATCATGATATCCGCGCGATCTGGGTCGTGGGCGCATTCAAGAAGGCGATCTGTGAAACGATCGAGACAATCGCCGGCGGCCGCCAGGCGGGCGGGCGCAGTGCGGCCTACTTTACGATGCTCAACTTTCTGGTTCTCGAGTTGGATCAGATCCAGCGGGTCTATGTGCGGTATGCCGAGGTGACGGGCGCAATGTCGAACGACCCCACGAACTCCGTGACGCTGGCTGGATAAAAGCGCGCGGTGGCGAGATTCTGTCTCGCGCTCCGGGAAAATTCAGCCCAATGAAATGGACCCTTAACGACCTGCTAGGGGCCTTCTTTCTGTTCAAAATACTCCTGCTGAGGTGGGCATGCGCGGCGCGTGAATTCTCGGTGGCCAGACCCGGTGAACTTGGGTTCGTTTGGATCGCCGGTCATCCTGTCGCAGCGCGGCTTCAGGCGCGCTCGGAATATTCCATGGTTTCGGTATTGACCACGACCTGTTCGTCCTGTCCGACCAATGGCGGCACCATGATCCGCACCCCGTTGTCCAACATTGCCGGTTTGAAGCTGTTGGCGGCGGTCTGGCCTTTGACTGCGGGTTCGGTCTCTACGATCGTGCAGTTCACCTTTTGGGGCAGGCTGGCGCTCAGCGCCTCGGCCTCGTAGTACTCGATGCTGATAGTCATCCCATCCTGCAGAAACGGCCGCCGGTCTCCCAGGATGTCGGCAGGCAACTCGGTCTG
>CAYWND010000244.1:0-4914 GCA_964459085.1 uncultured Oceanibium sp.
CCCGCCATCTGACAGAACACCGAGCAAATGCGCCGTCCCGCCGCTGGCCTTCAGATGGTTGTGCAGATGAAACAGCCGCTCTTCGATTTCGACCCGTTGGTCGGCTGGCAGGCGATCCAGATCCTCGATCGCCACATGCCGGGCCGCGCCGGGGTCACCCGGGACATCTCGGGCATCGAGAACCACCCCACCGGACAACTCGGCCCAGACCGACACCAAATGCGACTTGCCAGATCCCGCCGGCCCCGCCAGCGCCAGCTTTCGCTCGGGCCAGTCTGGCCAGCGCTCGACCATCTCCAGCGCTGCGCGGTTCGACGGCGCCACCAGGAACGCCTCGCGTCCCCGCGCCTCGCGCAGGCCCAGATCGAACACCAACTGTTCCATGTTTATTCCGCCGCGTCCCTTCGGTCGCTGCCGTCCACGGGCCCCTGATACAGCCGCCCATCCTTGTACTGCCGGATCCCGAACCGTCCCATCACCCCGATCACCGCCGCCACCGGCACCGCGATCAGCATACCCGCAAACCCGAACAGCGACCCAAAGGCAGACAACGCAAAGATCAGCCAAACGGGGTGCAGGCCCACGCTGTCCCCCACCAGTTTCGGTGTCAGGATGTTGCCCTCGACAGCCTGTCCGATGCCAAACACCGCAGCGACAGCGGCGCTCCAGTGCCCTTCGCCCCAGAACTGGAACAGCGCCAGCCCGATGGACAGCACACCCCCGGTTATCGACCCGACAAAGGGAATGAACGAGATCAGTCCCGCAAACAGCCCGACGATCACGCCAAACTGCAACCCGATCAGCCCCAACGCCACCGCGTAAAATGTACCCAGGATGCCGCAAACCGTCAGTTGACCGCGGACGAACCCGGCCAATACCCGGTCGACCTGAGTGGCAAGATCGCGCACGGTGGCGACATGTTCGCGCGGAACAAGCGCATCAATCTGGGCGATCATGCGATCCCAGTCCATCAACAGATAAAACGCAACCACCGGCGCCACGACCAAAAGCAGAAAGAAATCCAGCAGCTTCAGCGACGATGTCAGCACCGTCTGGATCACCACCAGCCCCCCCGACCGCAGGCTGTCCTCCATCGACACCAGCGCCTTGCGGATCGCACTTTCCTCGTCGAACAGGGCCGGGAACCGCTCGGTCAGGAACGTGGTCAGGGTAGCGACCATCGCCGGGATCCCCTCGATCAACGCCTGGACCTGATTGGCCAGCAGCGGCACCACGATCAGGACCGCCAGCGCCACGACAAGTGCTACAATGAACGTCACCAGGGCCGTGGCGGCCGCCCGACCCAACCCATGCTCTTCCAGCCAGTCAGCCACCGGATCCAGCAGGTAGGCGATCGCCGCGCCCACCACAAATGGCAGCAACGTGTTACCCATCAGCCATATGAACGCCGTGAAAATCGCCAGCGCGACGCCCCAGTACTTCACCTGATCCTGTGTGCTCAGACCCATGCCAGACCGCCCTCCTATCTCCTGACATGGCCCAAGCGAGGCCCGCGCGCAAGGGCCGGATCCGCCAGGGCTGGCCCCCCGCCCACGATCACAGGCCCAAAACCACGCTTGACCGGTCAGGCGAACTGTTCGCGGATCAGTCGTTCTTCCAGCCCGTGGCCGGGATCGAACAGGATGCGGTGCGTGACCGAAGGCTCGGACGTGATCTCGACGCAGGTGACGTCGCGCACTTCATGGCTGTCCGCGCTGGCCAGCACCGGCCGCTTGTCCGCCTCCAGCACGTCGAAGCGTACGGCGGCGGAGGACGGCACCAACGCGCCGCGCCAGCGCCGGGGGCGGAACGCGGCCATCGCCGTCAGCGCCAGGATATCCGCGCCGATGGGCAGGATCGGCCCATGTGCTGAATAGTTATAGGCCGTCGATCCCGCAGGCGTCGACAAGAGTGCACCGTCGCAGACCAGCTCGTCCAGCCGCTCGCGCCCATCGATCGAGATCTTCAGCTTTGCGGCCTGCGGCCCCGACCGCAGCAGGCTGACCTCGTTGATCGCCAGCGCCTCGAACACGTCACCTTCGGCGGTCTTGGCAATCATCCGCAAGGGATGAATCTCGGCCAGCTCGGCCGCCACAAGACGCTCGCGCAGGCCGTCGGTTTCGTATTCGTTCATCAGGAACCCGACCGTGCCGCGGTTCATGCCATACACCGGCAGGTCATGCTCGTGCAGCATGGACAGTACGAACCCGTCCCCGCCCAGCGCCACGATCACGTCGGCCTCGCCGACCTTTGCATCGCCGTATCGTGCCGCAAGCTCGGCGCGGGCGGTCTGCGCCACCTCTGCGTCGGATGCGGCGAAATGTATGCGCTCATATGCCATTACACCCTCGCCCAGTTGGCACATGTTTAGAGGGGGCGAACCGATTTACAAGGCCGATCCGGCCCCGGGTGCGGGTGTGTGGTTGAACACAGCCTTTCCACGCACTGCCGCTGCCCCGCCCAAGGCTTCGATCCGTGCCGCCTGATCCGCAAAGGCGCGCGCATTGACAACCGTCGGGTCACAGATCGCCGCAAGACGCCGCGCCCCTTCCGCCTCGACCTCGGCGACAACAGAACGCCCAGACAGATCCGCCATCTCGTGTGGATCACGGGACAGGTTGAAAATCTGCGGTCGCGCGCCCTCGTAGTGGACATATTTCCAGTCGTCCCAGCGCACCATAAACGCGCCGGTGCGTGATCCCCCGTCGTGATATTCGCTGAACGCGGTTCGCCCCGTCTCGTCCGGGGCCGATGCAATCCGGCGCAAGTCCCGACCAACCCATCCCGACCCGCCAGCGAGTCTCGGCGCAAGGTCTATCAGGCTGACCGGCGTTCGCACCCGCCGGCCGACGGGGAACCCCGGCCCGGCGGCAATCATAGGCACCCCGGCCGAGGCCTCGTACATGACTTGCTTGGTCCAGAACCCGTGGTCGCCCAGCATTTCGCCGTGGTCCGAGACATAGATTACATCCGTTTCCTGTGCCGCTCCGCTTGTATCAAGAGCAGCCAGCACACGACCCACACAATCGTCCATGAAACTCACCAAGGCGAAATAAGCCGCCACAGCCGCGCGCATGCCATCCACATCGAAATACCGATCATAGTCGAAGAACGCGGCCAGATTGCGCAGCTCGGGGTGTGCGGGGGCCCCGGCACGCCACCCGACCGGCATCGGCATCTCTGCGGGATCATAAAGCGACAGCCATTCTTCGGGTGCGGTCAACGGGTAGTGCGGCGAGACAAGAGAGACCATCGCCACCCAAGGCTCCGCAGGCGGGCGTGCCAGCCAGGCCTCGGCCGCCGACGTAATGGCGCGATCATAGTCCGTATAGCTCGATGCCCCCGCGCCGACATCCCGTGCCAGCTCGGCCGCCGCGACATAGGCCGGCGGATCTTCGCGCAGAAGACCGACCGCCCAGCCCACGCCGTCAACAACATGCATCGGAAGGATCTCTTGCGTGAACCCGTAGTCGTCACCTCCTCTGAAGTGCAACTTGCCGATCGAGACGACGTGCCCACCGCCTGCCCGTACCCGATGCATCCAGCTTTCCGGATCTCCGGTATAGGGCGCGGCACTGTCCCAGTTCTCCGTCTGGTGGACATGCCGTCCAGTGGCCAGCGCGGCACGGGTCGGAACGCACATCGGACTGGGCGTGTACGCGCGTTCGAACACGGTCCCGCGTTCCGCCAGCGCGTCGAGATGCGGCGTCTGCACAACCTCGTGCCCCAGTGTTCCGATGGCATCGCGCCTATGCTCGTCCGATACAATCAACAGAACATTGCGCGTCATACGTGACCCTTTGCGAACTTTGTTGCCGATTGGCGGCGCGCATTCGCCGCTTCTCGACACTGCCGCGTCGTTATCGCCATTTGCAAGCGCGCGTACGTGCGCTAAACGACCCCATCACGCCGAACCGGAGGCCAGACATGAAAGACACGATCCGCGACGACGGCTTCTTTTCCGAGCCGCTGGAAACCCGCGACGCCGAACTCTTTGGCGCCATCCGCGCTGAACTTGGCCGCCAGCGCGACGAGATCGAGCTGATCGCGTCAGAAAACATCGTCAGCCAGGCGGTGCTCGAGGCGCAGGGCTCGGTCATGACCAACAAATACGCCGAAGGCTATCCGGGTCGGCGCTATTACGGCGGTTGCCAGTATGTGGATATCGCCGAGGACCTGGCGATCGAGCGGATTTGCAAGCTGATGGGCGCCAAGTACGCCAATGTGCAGCCCAATTCGGGCAGCCAGGCCAACCAGGCAGCGTTCATGGCGTTGATCAAGCCCGGCGACACCATCCTGGGTATGGATCTGGCCAGCGGTGGCCACCTGACCCACGGCGCGCCGCCCAACCAATCGGGCAAGTGGTTCAACGCCATTCCCTACGGTGTGCGCGAAGATACCCTGGACATCGACTATGACCAGGTCGAGGCGCTGGCGCTGGAACACAAACCCAAGCTGATTTTGGCGGGCGGGTCGGCCATTCCGCGTATCATCGACATCAAACGCTTCCGTGCCATTGCCGACAAGGTCGGGGCCTACCTGATGGCCGACATGGCGCATTATGCGGGCCTGATTGCGGGTGGGGTCTATCCCAACCCGATGGCGGACGTGGATGTCTTTACATCGACCACGCACAAGACCCTGCGCGGGCCGCGCGGCGGTATCGTTCTGACCAACCGCGAGGATATCGCCAAAAAGGTCAACTCGGCCGTTTTCCCGGGCCTTCAGGGCGGGCCGCTGATGCACGTCATTGCCGCCAAGGCGGTCGCCTTTGGCGAGGCGCTACGGCCCGAGTTCAAGGATTACGCGGCCCAGGTTGTCAAGAACGCGCAAGCCTTGGCTGCATCGCTGGTCGACGGCGGGCTGGCGATCACCACCGGCGGGACGGATACGCACCTGATGCTGGTCGACCTG
>CAYWND010000245.1:0-4874 GCA_964459085.1 uncultured Oceanibium sp.
GATCGAGGGATCACTTGCAGACCAATCCAGAGAGAGCCGCGTGTCCCGCATCGACCTTGATGCCGCACGCACCGAAATCAGTGAGCGGATTCATCGCATCCGCGAGCAGAACTGAAATTGACGAATTCATAGGCGGCCTGAGCGAGAATGCCTTGGCCGCCTTGCCCTACCTGTTCGAGCACTGGGCCCATGAGGGGCACCAGTTGCCCCCTGACGGAGACTGGGACACCTGGGTGATCCTGGGCGGACGTGGCGCGGGCAAGACCCGTGCCGGGGCCGAATGGGTCCGCGCGCAGGTCGAGGGCGCTGGCCCCAAGGATCCGGGCAAGGCGTCCCGGGTTGCGTTGGTGGCCGAGACCTATGATCAGGCGCGGGATGTGATGGTGTTTGGAGAGAGCGGGATATTGGCCTGCTCGCCGCCGGATCGTCGCCCCGAATGGCAGGCCACGCGCAGGCGGCTCGTGTGGCCAAACGGAGCATGGGCACAGGTCTATTCCGCGAGCGACCCAGAGGCGTTGCGCGGGCCACAGTTTGATGCGGCCTGGTGCGACGAGATGGCCAAGTGGAAGAAGGATGAAGAGACCTGGGACATGTTGCAGTTCAGTCTGCGGCTGGGACCGGATCCGCGTGCCATCGTGACCACGACGCCCAAGGCGACCAAGCTGTTGCGGGTGTTGCTGGATGAAAGCGGCACCGTCCAGACGACCGCGCCGACCGCGGCGAACCGGCTGTATCTGGCCGAGGGGTTCGTGGACCGGGTCGAGGCGAAATATGCCGGTACTCGACTGGGCCGGCAGGAGTTGGACGGCGAGTTGCTGACGGATGTCGACGGGGCGCTTTGGACGCTGGACGGGCTTGATGGGTGCCGCGTGACGGATGCCGACAAGCTGGACCGGATTGTCGTGGCACTGGATCCCAGTGTCACGTCTGGCGCTGGTGCGGATCGCTGCGGGATCGTAGTGGCGGGTGTCAAGATGGACGGGCCGCCGCGCGACTGGTGCGCCTATGTCCTGGAGGATGCGACGCTGGAGGGCGCGAGCCCGCTGACCTGGGCCAAGCACGCGCTGTTCAAGCTGCGCCGTTGGAACGGGGATCGCCTGGTGGCCGAGGTCAACCAGGGTGGCGATCTGGTCAAGACGGTGATCCGGAACGAGGATCCCTTTGCCCCGGTGCATACGGTGCATGCGGCGAAATCGAAATCGGCCCGGGCCGAGCCGGTTGCGGCGCTGTATGAACAGGGCCGGGTGAAGCATGTGGGCGCGTTCGGGCCGCTTGAGGACGAGATGGCCTCGATGACGCGGACCGGATACCAGGGGCCGGGCTCGCCCGATCGGCTGGACGCGCTGGTCTGGGCCTTGTTCGATCTGATGATCGACCCGGCCGAGGAGTATCGCGCGCCCCGGGTGCGCGGCCTTTGAAATTGGCGGCCCCCGTTGCGGGGCCGAATTGGAAACCGGATGACGCCGGTCCCGAGTTGGGGCCGGCGTTTTTCGTTGCAGATCAAGCGGGAGCGATGATGCGATGGTATTGAAGCTGTTTCGACAGAACGCGGTGCCCGAGGAGGAAAAGGCCTCGGCTGCGGCGGCGGTCTTTGCCGTGCATGGACCGGGCCGCGCGGCCTGGTCGCCGCGCGACAATGCCTCGTTGACGCGGACGGGGTTCGTGCAGAACCCGGTGGGTTTCCGCTGTGTGAAGCTGATTGCCGAGGCAGCGGCTGCTTTGCCGGTAGTGCTGCAGGATGTGGACCGGCGCTATGACGTCCACCCCTTGCTTGAGTTGCTGGACCGGCCCAACAGCGGCCAGGACCGGATTGCATTGGTCGAGGCGCTGCTGGGGCAGTTGCTGCTGCATGGCGACGCATTTCTGGAAGCGGCAGGCGAGAGCGTGCGCGGCGGCCCCGGAGAGCTGCATGTGCTGCGGTCCGACCGCATGCAGGTGGTGCCCGGGTCCGACGGCTGGCCGATGGCCTATGATTATGTGGTGGGCAACCGCAAGCATCGGTTCGACATGCGCGTCGAGCTGCCGCCCGTGTTGCATATCCGGAATTTCCACCCGCTGGACGACCACTATGGGCTGAGCGCGCTACGCGCGGCGGCCGCATCGGTGGACGTGCACAATGCCGCGGCGAAGTGGTCGAAGGCGTTGTTGGACAATGCCGCGCGGCCCAGCGGTGCGATTGTTTACAAAGGTGCGGACGGGCATGGCAGCCTGGCCGCGGACCAGTACTCTCGTCTGGTGGACGAGTTGGAGTCCAATCATCAGGGTGCGCGCAATGCGGGGCGTCCGATGCTGCTGGAAGGCGGGCTGGACTGGAAGCCCATGGGCTTTTCGCCCTCGGACATGGAGTTCCACAAGACCAAGGAGGCCGCGGCCCGCGAGATCGCGCTGGCCTTTGGCGTGCCGCCGATGCTGTTGGGGCTGCCAGGCGACGCCACCTATGCGAACTACCAGGAGGCCAACCGGGCATTTTACCGCCTGAGTGTGTTGCCGCTGATGAGCAAGGTTCTGGCGGCGATCAATGGCTGGCTGCCAGGGCAGTTCGACGCGGGGCTGAAACTGATGATCGATCTGGACAATGTCCCGGCGCTGAGCGTCGAGCGCGAAGCACAGTGGCGCCGGGTGGCGGATGCGGATTTCCTGAGCGTTGCCGAAAAGCGGAGCCTGCTGGGACTACCGAAACTGGCGGATGAGACGTGAACGAAAAGTCGGCCAGGATCGGCGGGTCACGGTTTCTGTACGAGCCGTTCGATGTGCACGCGGTTCGGATGGACGCGCAAGAGCGGGTTTTTGACGAGCGATTTGTATCGCTGGACCGCCGTCTGGTCCGGATCGAAGAGCTGCTGGACCGGATGGAAAAGCGGCTGTGGATGGCGGTCTCGGGCACCGCGGGGCTGATCACGGCGGACATCGTTTACACCTTTCTTTCGAAATAACAGTCTGGAATTGCTGATGAAACTGGCGAACGACGCTCCGCTTCTGGAGACGAAATTCTGCGGGCTGGGCGAGGACCTGGCGCTGAAGGACACGACCATCGAAGGCTATGCCAGCCTGTTTGGGGCAACCGATCAGGGCGGCGACGTGGTGCGCAAGGGGGCCTATGCCAAGAGCCTGGGCGCGTCCAAGGGTCGGACGGTCAAGATGCTGTGGCAGCATGATCCGACCCGCCCCATCGGGGTCTGGGAAGAGATCCGCGAGGACGGCAAAGGCCTGTATGTCCGCGGGCGTATCCTGACGGATGTGCAGGACGGACGCGAGGCGCTGGCGCTGCTGGAGGCCGGTGCCATCGACGGGTTGTCGATCGGGTATCGCACAGTGCGGGCCGAGAAGACCGCGCAGGGCCGGGATTTGCACGAGATTGATCTTTGGGAGGTTTCGGTCGTCACGTTTCCGATGCTGCCCGAGGCGCGGGTGCAGGGGGCGCACGACGCGTCCGATGCCCTGGCGCAAGACCTGGCGGAGGCTTTCGCGGCCGCCCGGCAGGTGATGGAGGGCTGAGCCCTTGCCCCGGCGGGGCGGCGGCGGTGGTCGCGGCCTGCACCTGGCGGGGATCTCTGGGGACACTGGACGGGCGGATTTGGCCCGGCCAGACGGCCCTTCGTCATTTCAACCGACATCATCATCGAAGGACGATTTGATGCACGAGAAAGAAACCAAGACCCGCGTTGCGGGGACCGGTCCTGCCCAAGAGGTGAAAACCGCGATGGCAGGTTTTTTGAGCGATTTCATGGAATTTCGCAATGACATTAAGACGCAACTCAAGGAACAGGATACCCGATTGACCATGCTGGACCGCAAGACCCTTGCCGCGGAACGCCCGAGCCTGAGCGCCGGTGCCGACCTGGATGCCCCCCACAAGAAGGCCTTTGCTGCCTATTTGCGGTCGGGCGACGATGATGCCCTGCGCGGGCTGGAGATCGAAGAGAAGGCGCTGAATGTCAGCGTCGCGGCCGAGGGTGGCTATCTGGTCGATCCCCAGACCGCTGACAACATCCAGGGCGTGCTGCGCGGCGCCTCGTCGATCCGCGCGATCGCAAATGTGGTGGCCGTCGAGGCGACCGCTTTCGACGTACTGATCGACCATACCGACATCGGGTCGGGCTGGGCCTCGGAGACCGCGGCGGTCAACGAGACCGCGACGCCGTCGATCGAACGCGTGTCGATCCCGCTGCACGAGCTGTCGGCGCTGCCCAAGGCCTCGCAGCGTCTGCTGGACGACAGTGCCTTTGATATCGAAGGCTGGCTGGCTCAGCGTATCGGTGACAAGTTTGCCCGCGCCGAAGGCTCGGCCTTTATCTCGGGAGATGGCGTCGACAAGCCGACCGGTTTCCTGACCTACACTTCGGTTGATAACGGGTCGTGGGCCTGGGGCAACCTGGGCTATGTCGCGACCGGTGCGGATGGCGATTTCTCGGCCACCGAACCGGCCGACGCGATTGTCGATCTGGTTTATGCGCTGGGTGCGCAGTACCGCGCCGGTGCGACCTTTGTCATGAACTCGAAGACTGCGGGTGCCGTGCGCAAGATGAAAGATGCGGACGGTCGGTTCCTGTGGTCGGATGGCCTGGCTGCGGGCGAGCCTGCACGTCTGATGGGCTATCCGGTGCTGATCGCCGAGGACATGCCGGATATTGCCAGCGGTGCTACGGCAATCGCCTTTGGTGACTTTGGTGCGGGCTACACCGTGGCCGAGCGCCCCGATATGCGCATCCTGCGCGATCCGTTCAGCGCCAAACCGCATGTCCTGTTCTATGCCACCAAGCGTGTTGGCGGCGACGTCAGCGACTTTGCGGCGATCAAGCTGCTGAAGTTCTCGGTCTCCTAATCTGAACCTGAGGCCCAATCTCTCGCGCCAGTCACTCGGCGCGGGAGAAGGG
>CAYWND010000246.1:0-4872 GCA_964459085.1 uncultured Oceanibium sp.
CAATGAAGATGAACGGCGGTGTCGCCAAGGCCGATCTGGGTGCCGAGAACGTGGCGGCGGTCGAGGCCGGGTGCCCGAACCTGGGCCGCCATATCGGCAACGTCAAATCGTTTGGCGTGCCGGTCGTTGTCGCCATCAACCACTTTGTCACCGACACCGATGCCGAAGTGGCAGCCGTCAAGGCTTATGTCGAGGGTCAAGGGTCCGAGGCGATCCTGTGCAAGCACTGGGCGGATGGATCCAAGGGCACGATCGAACTGGCCACCCGTGTGGCCGAGATCGCCGACAGCGGCGTCAGTCAATTCGCACCGCTTTATCGCGACGAACTGACCCTGTTCGAGAAAATCGAAACCGTCGCCAAGCGCATCTATCGCGCCGACGAGGTTCTGGCGGACAAGAAAATCCGCGATCAGCTGCGCCAGTGGGAAGATGCGGGCTATGGCCATCCGGTCTGCAGCGCCCAGCCGCAGTACAGCTTCTCGCCCGATCCCAACCTACGCGGCGCGCCCACGGGTCACTCGGTCCCTGTGCGCGAGGTGCGGCTGAGCGCGGGCGCAGGATTCATTGTCGCGATCTGCGGCGAGATCATGACCATGCCGGGGTTGCCGCGCGTGCCCGCGGCCGAAAGCATCGGCTTGAACGAGGCTGGAGAGATCGAGGGACTGTTCTGATCGGCCCGACCGGTCAGCTGTGAAACTGGAGAGCATAGATCCATGAGTGCTGAGATCATCGACGGCAAGGCGTTCGCGGCCGACGTGCGCGCGAAAGTAGCCACCCATGTCGCGCGTCTGAAATCGGACCACGGCATCACGCCGGGTCTGGCCGTGGTCCTGGTCGGCGAGGATCCGGCCAGCCAGGTCTATGTCCGCAACAAGGGCAAGCAGTCGGTCGAGGCAGGCATTGCCTCGTTCGAACACAAACTTGATGTGGGGGTCTCGGAGGCGGATCTGCTGGCCCTGGTCCGCCAGTTAAACGATGATCCGGCGGCGCATGGGATATTGGTGCAGCTGCCCTTGCCCGACCATCTGGACAGCGATCTGGTCATCAATTCCATCGCGCCCGAGAAGGACGTCGATGGCTTTCACATCTCGAACGTGGGGCTGCTGGGCACAGGGCAGAATTCGATGGTGCCCTGCACGCCACTGGGGTGCCTGATGCTGTTGCGCGACCGTCTGGGCAGCCTCAGCGGGTTGAACGCTGTCGTCGTTGGCCGGTCCAACATCGTTGGCAAGCCGATGGCGAACCTGCTGCTAAAGGATAGCTGCACGGTCACCATCGCGCATTCGCGCACCCGCGACATCGAGGCGGTCTGCCGCAGCGCGGACATTCTGGTTGCTGCCGTCGGGCGGCCTGAAATGGTCACGGGAGACTGGATCAAGCCGGGCGCCACAGTGATCGATGTCGGGATCAACAGGATCGCGGCCCCCGAGCGGGGCGAGGGCAAGACGCGCCTTGTCGGGGATGTCGACTTTGACAGTGCGAAAGAGGTTGCGGGCGCGATAACGCCAGTGCCCGGCGGCGTCGGTCCGATGACCATCGCCTGCCTTCTGGCCAATACGATCACTGCCTGCTGCCGCGCCAACGGGCTGCCCGAGCCCGAGGGGCTGACCGCCTGACACTTTGTTGATCGGGGCCGGGTTCAGGCCCTGGCGCTGTTGGGCGAGGCGGTGGTCAGCGGTACGGACCGCGTGCGGCTGCCGGTCAGAATGCATATGGCATCGTCGGACAACAACTGGCGCAGTGCATCGTCGTTACACTTCATGCCACCTGTATAGGCCCCGAACGCAGGCAGGATCAGCCGCCTGCCGTCATGTACGAAACAGGGCCGCGATATATGCCCGGCGCGGGTCTGAATACCATGTTTGGGGTGGTAGTGGCCCGAAACCTCTCCTGCTTGGGCGCGAGGTTCGGCGATGTGCCGAAAAGTCAGCGGGCCACGCGACAATTCGTCCATCGGAGTTCCGCCCAGATCCGGCGGAACCGGATCGTGGTTGCCGGCGACCCAGATCCACCGCCGCCCCGCCATCAGCGAGGTCAGAAACCCGCGGTCGGTCTCGGCCAGGGCCTGCGCCGAGTGCGGATCGTCGAAACTGTCGCCCAGGCAGATCACGGTTCGCGGTTCCGTCTCGGAAATTTCCGAGGCCAGTCGCAGCAGGGTTTCCGTTGTTTCATAGGGCGGTAACAGCGTTCCACCGCGCCGCGCGATTCGCTCGGACCGGCCAAGATGCATGTCGGCCACCACCAGCGCCCGTGCGTCCTGCCACCACAGCGCCCCAGAAGGCAAGGCGGTCAGAGTCGCGCCTGCAAGTTCGAAATCTGTACTGCTCATTTGAGGCCAGCATTCAGGATGCGGGCCCGGCTGGCAAGCAGAAACCGCCCCGGTCGTTACCGGGCCAGTCCCGCGTCCCGCATCAACTGATCCGTCGCCTCTTCCAATGCGGTCTCGCGTGCAGCGCCTTGGATCGGAACCTTACCCATCTCGAGCAGCAGCGGCGCGGCAAGCGGGGTGACATGGGGCGCCTGCACTGTGTCGATCCGGTCGTGTACTCGCGACAGCAGATCCTCGATCCGCCCGAAGTCGACCAACCCTCGGGACGCCTCGGACCGCGTGATGCGCAGCATCAGGTGATCGGGATCGAACCGGCGCAGTGTGTCATACAGGATGTCAGACGAAAACGTCGCCTGCCGACCGGATTTGCGTTTGCCGGGCAGGTTGCGTTCGATCAGCCCGGCAACGATGGCGGCATTGCGAAACGTGCGCTTCATGACTGCGTTTTCGGACAGCCAGGTTTCCAACCCGTCCCGCAAGCCGTCGGGCGTCATCAGCACCGGGACGTCCTGAACCAGTGTCAGCCCCCAGACAAGGAGCGCATAGTCGGTGGCAACGAAACCTACAGGGTCCAGCCCCGCCGCCTCCATCCGTCGGGTCAGCAGCAGACCCAGCGTCTGGTTCGCATTGCGTCCGGCAAAGGTATATAGCGCCAAGTAGGCCCTGTCCCCCCGCCAGAACGTTTCCGCCAGTAACCGGTCGGGCGCGGGCAGTTTCGAGATACCGCGCTGCAACTTCAGCCAACTGGATGTGTGTGCGGGCAGCGACGTCCAACGCGCCGGCGTCGCCAGCAGGTCGGTGACACGGTGCGACAATTCCAGCGAAGTCGCCATCTTGATCCCCGAGAACACTGCGATGCGCGGCTGTTTCGTGGGGTGCTTGGTGACCTCGATGGTCATCTCGCGCAGGGCCTCGTAGCGCACGGTCTGGCCGCCGATCAGAAAGGTATCGCCGGGCGTCAGGGTGGCGGCAAAGCTCTCCTCGACCTCGCCCAGGGGGCGCCCGCCGCGCCCGCGTTGCCGCACGGCCAAGGTTTCGATGTCGACAATCGTTCCGATGTTCATCCGGATCGCGCGGGCTGTCCGGGGGTCGCGCAGTTGCCACAACCCGTCCCTATGCACCAGGCGCTGGTAGCGGTCATAGGCGCGCAGTGCGTATCCGCCGGTGGCGCAGAACTCCAGACAGGCGTCAAAGTCAGCGCGCACCAGCGACCGGCACGGACCCGCAGAGGCGACCTCGTGGAAAAGGTCTTCGGCGTTGAACGGCCCCGATGCCGCGCGCACCAGGATATGTTGGCACAGCACGTCCAAGGGCAGGGGGCGCGGCGGATCGGTGTCCAGATCGCCCGCGAACACAGCCTCAAGCGCGGCGCGGCATTCGATCACCTCGAACCGGTTGGCAGGCACCAGCAGCGCGCGCGACGGGGTGTCATAGCGGTGATTGGCCCGGCCGATCCGCTGGACCAGCCGCTTGACGTTGCGCGGCGCGCCAACCTGGATCACCAGATCCACATTGCCCCAATCGATCCCCAGATCCAGCGAAGCGGTGCACACGACCGCCCTGAGTTGGCCCGCGACCATCGCCGCCTCGACCTTTCTACGCGCCTCGAGGCTGAGAGATCCGTGGTGGATCCCGATCGGCAGGCCTTCGGTGTTTTCCGCCCACAGCGCCTGAAAGAACAACTCGGCCAGGGCGCGGGTGTTGATGAACACCAGGGTTGTTTCGGCCTGTCGGATCTGATCCATCACCGCGGCGGCGGCATAGCGGCCGCCCGCACCGGCCCAGGGCGGTGGGGTATCGGCCTCGAGCAGGCGGATATCGGGGGCGGGACCGGGATCGGCGTGCAGGATCGTGGCGGCGCCAGCTTCAGGCGCCAGATAGTCCGCCAGGCCAGTGGGGTTGTCTACGGTTGCGGACAGCCCGATGCGCTGCAGCCCTGGGCACAAGGTTTCCAGCCGCGACAGCGCCAGCATCAGTTGGTCGCCGCGTTTGCTTTCGGCCAGGGCGTGGATCTCGTCCACCACGACCCGCTTCAGGCCCGCAAAAATGCGCGGCGCATCCTCGTAACTGAGCAGCAGCATCAGACTTTCGGGCGTGGTCAGCAGGATATGCGGCGGGTCCGTGCGCTGGCGTTGGCGCTGGGATTGGCGTGTGTCACCGGTGCGATCCTCGATCCGAATAGACAGACCTATTTCGTCCACGGGGGTCTGCAGGTTGCGGCGAATATCAGCCGCCAGCGCCTTCAGCGGCGAGACATAGAGGGTATGCAATCCCGGACGCGGGTTGTCTGCCAGGTCGATCAGCGACGGCAGAAATCCCGCCAGCGTTTTGCCGCCCCCGGTCGGGGCCACCAGCAGGGTCGCACGCGACCCGCGTGCCGCCAGCAGGTCCAGCTGGTGGTCATGGGGTGTCCAGCCCCGGCTGGCAAACCAGGTTGCAAAGGGATCGGGCAGGGGGGCACGCGCGGCGGGGATGGCGGGGCTCCGGCGGAACGATGACTGCACCAAGGATGGCCTGCGAGTTACCCGCCCGCAAGGGGATCA
>CAYWND010000247.1:0-4869 GCA_964459085.1 uncultured Oceanibium sp.
CGATCACCGGCAGGACCGATTTGCGGCTGACGCTAGTCCAGTTGCCGAAGATCACATCGACCTCATGGACGGTAAGCAGTTCGCGCGCCTTTTCCGCAAACAGGGGCCAATCCGAGGCCGGGTCGACTACGACCGCTTCCAGCTGACAGCCCAGAACACCACCCTTGGCGTTTTGCTGTTCGATCAACATCTCCATGGTGTCCTTGAGCGTCGTTTCCGAGATCGCCATGGTCCCCGAAAGCGAATGAAGGACCCCGACCTTGATCGGGCAGGCAGCATCCTGGGCCGCGGCCGGAAGTGCAGCAAGGCACGCGGCCGTAGCGGCCGTCGCCGCGAGAATAGACTTGTTCATTGATTGGCTCCTTGGCTCAGAGCGCGTGGGACTAACAGGCAGCAGACCGAGTGCCTTGATGCGGCTGTCGGTGATCGCATATCGTCTTCCCCACGCATGTTTTTGCGTAGTGCGATGGCATTCGTGGTTGCGAGCCCGGGAGCCATCGCACGCTTTTTATCAGTCCGCCCTTGCAGCAGACCTTCGAGACAATCACGCGCGGGATTCGGGCAAGTAAAGCTGATGGGGGGAGAGAAAACGTCGCAACACGCAATGTGACTG
The DNA here is from genome assembly GCA_964459085.1 of uncultured Oceanibium sp. GTDB lineage: Bacteria > Pseudomonadota > Alphaproteobacteria > Rhodobacterales > Rhodobacteraceae > Halovulum. Next base: position 614 of record CAYWND010000247.1, read on the forward strand.
TTTTTTGACCATCAACCGCCAAACTGGTCATGGATTCAGCGAATTTTACACCTCTGTCGGTGACATTTTGTGCAATCCGCCCGAATCCCTTGGCGTCAAATACCCAATGCCTCGCGCACATCGCGCAATCTGGATCGGCTGACCGGGACCTTTTCAAGAGAGATGATGTCTTCGAAATAGCAAACGCCAGTATCCTTGGTCCGTTTGAACTCGCTGACATGCGACGGGTTTACCAGATAGCTGCGGTGCGCCCTGACAAACGCTGTAGATGCCAGTCGCCGCTCGGCCTCGGAGATGGACCAGGGGCAAAAGACCTTCTCTCCGCCCAGGTAGAGCGTCGTGTAGTGCCCCTCTGCGCGGACCGCGGCCACAGCGCTGTGGTTGGTAAACTGCGTGCGCCCATCCCGCTCGAAGGGAATCCGGACGACATCTTTGGGCGCGGGCACATCGGCACTGGTGTCTTGCGATTCCGGGCGGGGCTGGAGGTGGTCGGGCCGGGGCTGCAGGAATGTGACCCCAGTCAAAAGGAACGCGCCGCAAATGACAAAGGTCGCCAATGCGACGCCCATCGCCAGGGCCTCGTTGCTGAGCGCCGGACCAACGCTGCCGGATATGGGCTGTGGAAAGAACGCGGTCTGCCAGATGGCAATAAAGTGTACGATAAAAACCGACAGGCCGAAGCACAGCGTACCGATGAGGATATGGGCCGCGCTGCGCCGACCGTAAGCCACCCAGATTGCAAGGATCGACAGCAGGATGGACGCAACGGCGGACTCGGCGACGCCGAGAACGCTGTAACTCGGGCGGCAGAGTTCCATTCCGGCCATGCCGATATAGTGCATGGCCAGGATCCCGACACCGACGATCGCGCCCGCACCCGTGATCGAAGCGGCGGTACGGGGCCGGAAATGCAGGACCAGCAGGGCCAAGCCTACCATAAGTATCGCGACAAGTGCCGAGATCAGCGTGATCAGCCCGTCATAGTAGTACGGGATCGGCAGACGCAGCCCCAGCATGGCAACGAAATGCATGGACCAGATCCCGCCACCCAGCACAATCGCGGACATCGCGACGGGTAGCTTGCGCTGCTGGATCGGCAGCGCGGATACGCCCTGTGTCAGCGACAACCCGCTGAATCCCGCCAGCATCGCAACGGCAAGCGATGCCGCGACCAGCCACCCGTTGTGTGAATAGTCCAGCAGTGATCTGGCCCCCCTTTTCTGGTGCCTCGCAGTCATATCGACTGTGCCCGAGGTCATGCAAGGTTCGCGGAATAGCCCGCGTTTCGCAATTCGTGCACGTCATTCGTCGTTCGTGCAACGGAACGCGCCGCTGGGTTGTGTCCCGTTTTCCCGGCGAAGGACCCGATCTAGCACTTTGAGCGACGCGGATCATACCGCGCGGGAGGAAATACATGATACCAGCTGGGTTCGAATACCACCGGCCGACCGATGTCGCGTCGGCCTTGTCAATTCTTCAATCGCATGGGGACGAAGCCCGCGTGATCGCGGGCGGCCACAGTCTGATCCCGTTGATGAAGTTGCGCATGTCCTATCTGACCCATTTGGTGGACCTGCAGGACATCGCGGAACTGTCCGGAGTGACGATCGGAACGGATGCAGTGACCTTGGGCGCGATGACAACCCAGCACGAGTTGATCACCAACGACGAACTGTTCAGCGCCCTGCCGATCCTGCGCGAGGCGGCATTGCAGATCGCGGACCCACAGGTGCGCTATGTCGGCACGGTCGGCGGAAATGTCGCCAACGGCGATCCTGGTAACGACATGCCAGGTTTGATGCAGTGCCTGGACGCCACCTACACGTTGGCTGGGCCCGACGGCACACGCGATGTAAAGGCCCGCGATTTTTACGAGGCCGCGTACTTCACCGCGCGCGGGGATGACGAAATCCTGACCTCGGTCAGCATTCCGCTGCCCCAGCCTGCCGGCTATGCGTATGAAAAGCAAAAGCGCAAGATCGGGGATTATGCCACGGCGGCGGCCGCAGTGACTGTCGGCGGCGGGGCCGCCAGCATCGCGATGACCAATCTGTCGGATACGCCGGTCTGGTCAGCCGAGGCTGGCACGGCACTGGCCGCAGGAGATGTCGATGGCGCGGTGGCGGCTATGATGGGGGCGATTGACCCCCAAGAGGACATGAAGGGTCCCATCGCCTTCAAGATGCATGTCGCCGAAGTGATCCTGCGCCGCGCGATCGACACGGCGATGACGCGCGCGGGCTGAGGGAGGACAATCATGAGCAAGATGCACGTCAAGATGACCGTGAACGGGACCGAGGTCGAAGGACTGGCCGAACCCCGCACGCTGCTGATCCATTTTCTGAGGGAAAATCTGAACATCACCGGGCCGCATATCGGCTGCGAGACCTCGCATTGCGGGGCCTGCACCGTCGATATGGACGGCAAATCGGTGAAGTCCTGCACCGTCTTCGTTGCCCAAGCCAACGGCGCCGACGTGACAACCGTCGAAGGTCTGGTCAACGAAGACGGCAGCTTGGGCGTTATCCAGGAGATGTTTCGCGAACATCACGGGTTGCAGTGCGGATATTGCACGCCAGGTATGATCACCCGCGCGCACCGCCTGTTGCAGGAGAATCCGAACCCGACCGAGGAAGAGGTGCGGTTCGGCATGTCCGGCAACCTCTGCCGCTGCACCGGTTACCAGAACATCGTCAAGGCGATCATGGCCTCGGCTGACATGCTGAACTCTGCCAAGGAGGCAGCGGAATGAACGACCAGACGCAAACCCCCGAAGAGCGCGCCGCCAACCTCAAAGGTATGGGGTCCAGCCGCAAGCGCGTCGAAGACGTGCGGTTCACCCAGGGCAAGGGCCGTTATGTCGATGATATCAAACTGGACGGAATGCTGTTCGGCGATTTCGTCCGCTCTCCTTACGCCCATGCGCGGGTAACCGGGATCAACCCCGAAGAGGCGTTGAAAGTGCCCGGCGTTCTGGCGGTCATCACCGCCAAGGATCTGGAACCCCTGGGCCTGCACTGGATGCCCACACTGGCGGGCGACAAACAGATGGTGCTGGCCGATGGCAAGGTCCTGTTTCAGGGCCAGGAGATCGCGTTTGTCGTCGCCACGGATCGCTACGCTGCGGCGGACGGTGTCGAGGCGGTCGAGGTTGAATACGAGGAACTGCCTGTCGTCGTCGATCCGTTCAAGGCGCTTGACCCTGACGCACCGGTCCTGCGCGAAGACATAAAGGATCGGTCCGAGGGTGCGCATGGACCCGTGCGCCACAACAACCACATCTTTACCTGGGAACAGGGCGACAAGGCCGCGACCGAAGCGGTGATGGCCGAGGCGGATGTTGTGGCCGAGGAGATGGTCTATTATCACCGCACGCACCCTTGTCCGTTGGAGACCTGCGGATGTGTCGCGGATATGGACAAGGTGACCGGCAAGCTGACGCTTTACGGCACGTTCCAGGCGCCGCATGCGATCCGAACAGTGGTCTCGCTGATTTCAGGTATTGCAGAGCACAACATCCGCGTTGTCTCGCCCGATATCGGCGGTGGGTTTGGCAACAAGGTGGGCGCCTATTCGGGCTATGTGTGTTCCGTGGTCGCCTCGATCGTCACCGGTAAGCCAGTGAAGTGGGTCGAGGACCGGATGGAAAACCTGATGTCCACCGCCTTTGCCCGCGACTACTGGATGCAAGGCAAGATTGCCGCCACCAAAGAGGGCAAGATCACCGGGTTGTGGTGTCACACCACCGCCGATCATGGCGGTTTCGACGCCTGCGCGGATCCCACCAAATTCCCGGCAGGGTTCATGAACATCTGCACCGGGTCCTATGACATCCCCACCGCCTATCTGGCCGTGGACGGGGTCTATACCAACAAGGCTCCGGGAGGGGTGGCTTACCGTTGTTCGTTCAGGGTGACGGAAGCCGCTTACTTCATCGAGCGCATGATCGAGGTTCTGGCGATCAAGCTCGGTATGGATGCGGCGGAGCTGCGCCGCATCAACTTCATCAAGGCGGATCAGTTCCCCTATCAGTCTGCCCTGGGCTGGGAATACGATTCAGGCGACTACCACACCGCCTGGGACAAGGCGCTTGCGGCGGTCGGGTATGAGGATCTGCGGGCCGAACAGGCCCAAAGGCTGGAGGACTTCAAGGCCGGAAAGACCCGCAAACTGATGGGGATCGGGTTGACGCATTTCACCGAGATTGTCGGCGCAGGACCGGTCAAGAACTGCGATCTCCTGGGCCTGGGCATGTT
>CAYWND010000248.1:0-4868 GCA_964459085.1 uncultured Oceanibium sp.
CGGGTCTAAGGCGCGCGTTTGATGACATACGCGCCTAAAGCGCGCGATGGCCGCTTGCGGCCCCCAGGATCAGGTGGCGCAGGCCCAGGGCCGCGCCCGCAAAGATTGCGGCAAAGGTCACCGGCGCGCTCAGCGCCAGCACCGAAAATGCAGACAGGCCTTGCCCGACGCTGCACCCCAACGCCGTGACCGCGCCCACACCCATCAGGAACGCCCCCAGCATCAGCCGCCGCAATTCGCGGGCATCCTCGCAGGCCTCCCACCGGAAATGCCCCTTCAGGACCGACCCGCCAAAGGCGCCGACCACCACCCCGGCGACCGATCCGATCCCGAAATCGACGCTGCTCCCGCTGGAGGTCATCAGGTACAGCAAGCTCTCTCCGATCGGGGCGGAATAGGTGTGGGATGTGACCGGCAGCCCATCGAACCCGGTCTGCGCGATCCAACTGGTGGCCGCCCAGCCGCTGACCACCGCAACGGCGACCGCGACACTCCACATCAGGGCTTTTGGGTCGCGCCTGAGGTCCGAGGTGCCGCTGCTCGCGACGACCCCAAGCGCCCCCAGGGCCAACCCGATTGCCAGGGGCGAGATGACGCTGGCCCAGGCCCCCAGATGTGCGATGCCCGGCACAGGTTCCGCTGCGATACTGACCGGAAAGACTCTGACCCGAATCTCGGCAATCGGCCCCGAGACGGTCATGTAGGCCGCTATGCCCATCACCAGCACGACCACGAACGCTTTCATGTCGCCGCCGCCGACACGGGCCAGCGCGCCATAGCCGCAATTGCCCGCCAGTGCCATGCCATAGCCGAACATCAGCCCGCCAAGAATGCTGGCCAGCGGTGTCCAGGCCTGTTCCAGATAGATCGTGGATTCGGGTTCAAATCCGCCCAGGCCTGCCAGGCCAAAGCTCAACACGACCGAAACCGAGATCGCCAGCCCCCACATGCGCAACCGCAATCCGCTGCCGCCATACAGCGCGTCTTCGATCGCGCCCATGGTGCAGAACCGGCCCAGCCGTGCCGCCAATCCCAAAAGAATCCCGCCGCCCAGTCCGGCCAGCGCGGCCAGTTGCGGCTCGCTCAGCACGTCCATCATGGTCCCTCCCCCAGACACGGGGGCACCGTCATGCTATCGCGGTGCCTCGTCGTCCCTGCAGAACATGTCGTAAACCACTTTGATGATCCGCTTGGGGCGGTCATCGGTCAGGCTGTAATAGATCGTCTTACCCTCGCGCCGGGTCTGCACCAGACCCTGCAGGCGCAGTCGCGCCAGTTGCTGGGACACGGCCGCCTGCCGGGCTGACAGGAACTGTTCCAGCTCGGTGACCGATTTCTCGCCGCCAATCAGCGCACACAGAATCAGCAGTCGGCTTTCCTGGCTCAGCGCTTTCAGAAACTCCGACGCCTGGGTCGCGTTACGCACCATGCGCTCCACCTCTTCGTCGGTGATATCCTCGTCAAAAGAGGGCAGGGACATGGCGGCGTGGGTCCTCAAAACGCAATCTCGTCTTCTATAGCCTCTATCCCCGCGCGTGCGCAAACATCATCAACCTGGGGCGAGGGCGCCCCGGACACCCCTATGCCCGCGACGATGGATCTTGCCGCCTCGACCTGCACGCCGCCGCCCAGGGGCAGCGCCTGGCTGATCTCGCGGATGCCGCTGGACTGGCTTCCCGGCCTCGTTGCCTCGTCAAGGTCCAGCGTGTCGGTGCGGAAACTGACCGCCGTCCACGCCTTGCGCATCGCGGTCTCGTGCACATGTGCGCCCGCGAACCGGTCACGCACAAACACCTGCGGTGTGCCGAAACGGTCGACCACCGCCACGCCCACCTGATAGCCGTCCACACGGCACGCCTCCATTGCGGCCATCGCCATTTGCGCCGCGATCTCGGGCTTGAGGACCTGGAACGTGACAAAGGCCCCCTCGTCCTGGGCCAGCGCAGGTCCCGTGGCCAGCGTCAGAATCGTAAATGCTGTCGGCAGTCTCATGGTCAGCTCCCCTCGGCTGTTTCCTCATCGAGATTCTGCAACATCGCCGACAACAGACCCCAGAAGAACTCCTCGCCGGGATAGCCTTCGATGCGGCCGACCTCGGCACCTTGGACGAACAGGACGAAAGTCGGGGTAAAGCGCACGGGCGCGATGCCCTGCAGATCCTCGGGCCATGCCTTGTGCAGGTTGACCCGACGCAACGGCGCGCGCTGGCCTTCCTCGGTCTTGGCGTAGACGACGCCGACCTCGTCGGTCCAGCGGTCGCACCAGATGCACCCGACTTCGTCGAACATGATCAGGTCCTGCGCGCGTCCTTCCCCCCACGGGCCAAGTGCGCCCCCAAGGGCCAGAACGGCGGCAATTGCGATCCTGCGCATCAAGAGTCCATTTGATGTTGCAACAACATACAATTTAATGAGAATATGTTAATAGATCAACAGAGGATTTCCAACGGTGCTGGATATCTCGGTCATGGGCGCGGCGCTCGCAGGGCTCCTGAGCTTTCTGTCACCCTGTATCCTGCCCATGGTGCCGTTCTATCTGGGCTACATGGCAGGCACCTCGGTGCACGCTCTCGCCGCAGACGGCACCACCAGCATCGCAGTCAGGAACCGCGCAATCCTGGGCGCGGTGTTCTTTTCGGCCGGGATCATCACGATCTTTGTGGGCCTTGGCGCGACGGCCACCCTGTTTGGTCAACTGGTGCGTGACTGGTTCGAGGTCCTGAAATACGCAGCCAGCCTGGTGATCTTTCTGATGGGGCTGCACTTTCTGGGCGTGATCCGAATAGGCGCGCTTTACCGACAGCTTCGCGCCGACCCCGATGTCGGCGCCAGCTGGACCCTGGGCGGCGCGTATCTGGTTGGTCTGGCGTTCGCCTTCGGCTGGACACCCTGTGTCGGCCCCGCCCTGGCCGCCATTCTTTTCACCGCCGCGGCCGAGGACACCTGGATACGCGGCGCGTGGCTGCTGTTCGTCTACGCGCTGGGCATGTCCCTGCCGTTTATCCTGGCGGCGACCTTCGTCGGGCCGTTCCTGCGCTGGATGCAGGGATTCCGGCAGCACATGGACACGGTGGAAAAGGCGATGGGCGTCCTGCTGGTGTTGTTCGCGGTGCTGATCGCAACAGACACGATCGCCTACATCGCCGAGTGGATGCTGCGCATCGGCCCCGACATCGGGGTCCTGCGCTGAACGGAACGGAGGAGCAGTATGTCCCGTACACTTGCAGCCCTGGCCGCATGGCTTTGGGTCGTTGCCGCACCCGCCGCCGAACTGGGCGACGATGGCCTGCACAAGGCAGCCTGGATGCAGGACACCTTCAAGGACCTGGCCGAAGACCTGGCCGAGGCGCGCGCTCAGGACCGTCGCTTGCTGGTGCTGATCGAACAGCGCGGCTGCATATACTGCACTCGGATGCACGAGGATGTCTTTCCCGACCCTCGCATCGATACGCTGCTCCGCGATCGATTCTTCGTTGTTCAGATCAACATGTTCGGCGATGTCGAGGTGACAGACTTTGACGGCCAGACCCTGACCGAAAAGGCGGCCGTGCGCAAATGGGGGATGCTGTTCACACCGACGCTGGTGTTCTTTCCCGAACAGGTCGACGCGCCCGCGCCGGCTGATGCCGTGGCTGTTGCCGCGATGCCCGGCGCGTTTGGCACAGGCACCACCCTGGACCTGCTGACCTGGGTGCTCGAACACGGCTATGACGGCGACGAAGGTTTTCAGAAATACCATGCCCGAATGCACGCCGCGCGCGAGGCGGAAAAGTAGCTCCACGCATCATATTATCATAACATCAAATTATCGAATGCGAATTTGTTATGGACAAATCGAGCAGCCTCGGTACACTTCCGCACACAATAAAGTCTTGGGAGGGACGCAATGGACAGGTTGCTTGCAACCACCCTGATTGCAGGAATGGCCGTCTCGTCGGTGGCGGCAGACACGATCGCACCGCCGGATGTTGTCTATCAGGACGGCGCCGTGGCCGCCTCGCTGACGGGGTCACCGGGCGACGCTGATCAAGGGCGTCTGATCATGAACAAGGGCGCGGGCAACTGCATCGCCTGCCACGAGGTTTCGGCGCTTAGCGATCTGCCATTTCATGGCGAGGTCGGGCCGATGCTCGATGGCGTGGCCGACCGCTGGTCGCAGGCTGAACTCCGGGGCATCGTGTCGAACGCCAAGATCATGTTCGACGGGTCGGTCATGCCGTCCTTCTACAAGACCAGCGGTTTTGTCCGCCCCGGCGACGCCTATACGGGCAAGGCCGCGCAGGGCGCGCTGGACCCGCTTTTGACCGCACAGCAGATCGAGGATGTCGTCGCCTTTCTGATGACCCTCAAGGAAGACTGACCCAGATTGCAGGAGAGACGTGATATGACACCATCAAGACGCGACATCATCCGCATCGGCCTCGGTGCCGTAGCCGCTGCGGGGCTCGTGCCCATGGTCGGCCGCGCCGCTGCACTGGATCAGGCACTGGATGCCTATACCGGCGGTGCTGACGTCATGGACGGCGGCGTGGATATCACCGCCCCCGAGATTGCCGAGAACGGCAACACGGTCCCGATCCAGGTATCCGCGCCGGGTGCCGCCATGATCGCCATCTTTGCCGAAGGCAACCCCGAGGCCGAGGTCGCGACCTTCATGTTCGGCCCGCTTGCGGCCGCGCAGACCGCATCCACCCGGATCCGGTTGGCCAAAACCCAGAACGTCATTGCCGTGGCGCAAATGGCCGACGGCACATTCCACCGCACCGCCGCCACCGTGAAGGTGACGATCGGCGGCTGCGGCGGTTGACCCCAGACAGAGGAGACCCAAGACATGGCAGCAGGCGTCAAACCCCGCGTGAAAGTCCCCAA
>CAYWND010000249.1:0-4855 GCA_964459085.1 uncultured Oceanibium sp.
CCCCCATCAGGACCAGCATCGCCGATCCGCCATAGCTGACCAGCGGCAGCGGCACACCGACGACAGGGATCAGGCCCATGACCATGGCCATGTTGACCGCGAAAAAGAAAAAGAACGTCGCCGCAATGCCAGCCGTCAGAAGCGCCCCGAACCGGTCCCGGTTGCGCATCGCCGAGACCAGGCAGAACACGATGACCAGCGCATACAGCATCAACAGCGTGAACGATCCGACAAAGCCGAACTCTTCGGCCAGGGTGGTAAAGATGAAATCCGTGTGCTTCTCGGGCAGAAAGTTCAGCCGCGTCTGCGTGCCCTCCATGAACCCGCGCCCGGACAACCCGCCCGAGCCCAGCGCGATCTTGGATTGCGTGATGTGATAGCCCGACCCCAGCGGGTCCAGGGACGGATCCAGAAACGTCTCGATCCGCCGGTACTGGTAGTCTTTCAGGATCTGCCAGCCGGTGCCGCGGCTTTGCATCACCACCGTGACCAGTCCCACCGCACCGGCACCGGCGGCCGCGAAATACCACAGGCTGAGGCCCGCCATGAACATCACCACACCCGCACCTGCCGCCAACAGGATCGCCGTGCCCAGGTCAGGCTGCTTCAGCACCAGACCCATCGGGATCAGCGTCAGCGCGATCGGCAACGCCATATAGATCGGGTTCGAAACTTTCCTGGGATCCAGCCAGTCATAGTACAGCGCCAGCATCATCACCAGCGCGACCTTCATCACCTCGGATGGCTGAAGCTGCATGAATCCCAGGTCGATCCAACGTTGCGCACCCATACCCACGGACCCGAAGAATTCGACGAATATCAGCAGCAACAGCGCCCCGATATAGGCCAGCGGGGCGATCGTTTTCCAGAACCGGATATGGACCATGGCGACGGCGAACATCACGCCCAGGCCCAGTCCGAACCGCGTCGCCTGGCGTCGCGCCCAGGGGTCCCAGGACCCATCGGCCACCGAGTAGAGCATCAGGAACCCCGTCGCGGCCAACGCGGCCAGCAGCAGGGTCAGGGCCCAGTTCATGTGCAGGATCTTGCGCCAGCCGGTGGGGATCTGGCGGTGCGACTGGTCCAGGAAGCTCATGCGCGATCCCTGTCGGTGGGCTGGCCTGGCGCCTCGTCGGCCTCGGGCGTGCGCTGACGCTGACGCTCGATCTCGTCCCGCTCGGCAGGGGGATAGGCCTCCAACGGCGGCAGCGGTCCGTAGAGCGCGCGCATCATCACATCGCGTGCGATAGGCGCCGCGGCACGCGATCCGCCGCCGCCATGTTCGACCACGACCGAGACCGCGTATTTCGGGTTTTCATAGGGCGCATAGCAGACAAACAGCGCGTGGTCGCGGCGGTTCCACGGCAGGTCCTCGTTCCGGAACACGCCGCGCGCGCGCTCCTCGGGCGTGATGATGCGGACCTGACTGGTGCCGGTCTTGCCTGCCATCCGTCCCCCGGGATCGGCTATCCGGGACCGGGCCGCCGTACCGCGCCGGTCGTTGACCACGGCATCCATGCCGTCACGCACATGGTTCAGCGCCCATTCCGGCAAGCCCAGGCTGGGGGCCTCGACCTCTTCGGTCGGAACCCCGGCGCGCGCGCGCACCAGGCGCGGCACCACCTCGCGCCCCGTGGCGATCCGCGCCGACATCACCGCCAGTTGCAAGGGCGTGGCCAGCACAAAGCCCTGGCCGATCCCGGAATTCAGTGTATCGCCCAGTTGCCACGCCTCGTCATGGACGCGCTGCTTCCACGCCTTGGTCGGCGTCAGCCCCTTCGAGATCGCGGGCATCGGCAGATCGAACTCGACACCGATGCCCAGCCGGTTCGCCATCTCGCTGATCTTGTCGATGCCCACCCGCTGGGCCACGTCATAATAGTAGACGTCGCAGGACCGCTTCAGGCTGGCGCGCAGATCGGTCCAGCCATGCCCGCCGCGTTTCCAGCAGTGGAATCGCCGGTTGCCAAGCTGCATGTAGCCCGGGCACCAGACCGTTTCGCTCGGACTCAGCACGCCCATCTCCAACGCGGCCAGCGCCACCACCATCTTGAAGGTGGATCCCGGCGGATACGCGCCCGACACCGCCTTGTTGCTCAGCGGCCGATAGGGGTCATTCAAAAGCTTGTTCCAGTCGCCGACCGAGATGCCGAAGACAAACGAATTCGCATCGAAACTGGGGGACGAGGCCGAGGCCAGCAGATCGCCCGTGCGCACGTCCATCACGACCGCGGCCGCGCTCTCGCCCGCCATACGCTCCAGTGCATAGGACTGAATGCCTGCATCCAGCGTCAGGTGCATGTCCTGACCCGGTGTGCCGTCACGTCGGTCCAGCTCGCGCATCACCCGGCCGCTGGCATTGACCTCGATCCGGCTGGCCCCGGCCGCGCCACGCAGATCCAATTCCCGTCGGACCTCGATCCCGGTCTTGCCAATCTGGAAATCGGGGATCTGCAGCAGCGGCTCGGGATCGGGTTGCGCGCGCAACTCGCGGTCGTTGACCGGCCCGACATAGCCCACCACATGGGCGGTCAGGTTTCCGTCCGGGTAATGCCTCGTCAGGCCCACATCCGGAAACACGCCCGGCAATGCGGGGGCGTTCACGGCCACCCGCGCGATCTCTTCCCAGGTCAGATGTTCGGTCACCGCGACGGGAACAAAGGCCGACCGCTGACGCATCTCTTTCAGCGCCTTCTCGCGCCGCTCGGTGCTCAGCGGGATCAGCCGCGACAATTGATCCAGCACCGCCTCGACATCGCCGGCCTGTTCGCGCACCATCACCACGCGATAGTTCTGCCGGTTCTCGGCCAGGGGCTGGCCATGCCGGTCAAAGATCAGACCACGGGCCGGTGCGATCAGGCGGATGTTGATCCGGTTTTCTTCGGCCAGCAGGCGATAGGCATCGGCCTCTTCGATCTGCAACTGGCGCATGCGAAAGCCCAGCGCGCCGACCACCGCCGCCTTGACGCCCAACAGCATCAGACCACGCCGGGTGACGCGCGACTGGCCCAGCTTTTCCTCGGGCGGCCTCATGGAACACGCCCCAGCCGGTTTGGTGCATCCTTGGCCTGCGGTGGCCGCACCCGAACCACCCAGTGCAGCAGCGCCGCGACCAGCGGGTAGGCCGCCATCGTCACAGCATAGTGCTGCAGCATCCGGCCAGGTTCCGGTTGCCCAACCAGCGTCAGACCCAGGATCAGAGCAAAGACGATCAGAGCCACCGCATAGACCACCGCCACGGTCAGCCACTCGACCGGGAACGGCCGTCCCACGATTGCCGGGCGCTGGCCGCGCAAAAACTCGATCATCAGCAGCGACAGCAACGCCCACAGGCCCATCGGCCGATCCAGCGCAAGGTCCGCGACCAGCAGCAGCCCGGCGACCAGCAACAGCGGCAGCGTCGCGGGCCGCCGGATGGTCCAGGCCATCAGCAGCACGACCAGCAGGTCAGGCATCACGGCGCTACCGGCGGGGATCTGCAACGGCAACAACTGGAAATAGACAAAGCCCAGTCCGATCAGCACGGCCAGCATGGAATAGGGGGCCGAAGGCGTGTCACTCATCCTCGTCCTCCGGTCCAGCCGATGCCAGGGGTACCGGCGCGGGCGGCCCGATCAGTTCGCCCGGCCCCTCGATACGCTCGGACGGATCCTGTCGCAGGACCCGGATGAATTCCAGCCGCTTGTAGTCCGCCGACAACCGCACCCGCAGCCGCCCCCGCGGATCCGCCGTCACGGTTCCGACCAGAATGTCGGCCGGAAACACCCCGCCCGCGCCCGACGTCACCACACGGTCGCCCGGCCTCAACTCGCCCAGATCCTCGACGAACTCCAGCGCCGGGGTATCGGTGTTGTCGCCCGACACCAGCCCCCGCTGCCCCGAGGGCTGCACCGCAACCGGCACCTGGCTGTTGCTGTCGGTCAGCAGCACGATCCGGCTGGTGCGATCGCCGACACCCGACACGCGGCCCACCAGGCCCAGCCCGTCAACTGTCGCCGACCCGTCCCGCACCCCATCGATCCGGCCGATGTTCAGGATCACCGACTGGCTGAAGGGACTGCCGCTGTCGGTCAGCACCTCGCCTGTGACAAAGGTGATCCTGTCGCTCAGACGTACATTGTTCAGCGCCCGCAGGCGCGCGTTCTTTTCTTCCAGCTGCAGGGCGGCCTCGCGCCAGCCCTTCATCCGCTGCAGTTCGCGCCGCAACTCGCGGTTCTGTTCATAGACACTGTCCAGCGTCTCAAAATCGGAAATGATCCGCGTCGCCGTGGTGATCGGGTTCAGCGTCCACTCGAAACTGGGCAGCAACTGGTCCATCAGCGCCATGCGCAGCGCCTCGGCGCGGGGGTTGTCGATCCGCCAAATCACGAACAGCCCGACAAACAGCAGGATGACGAGCGTCAGAACCGCGCGCCGCAGCGCCCGCCACATGCCCTGTGCCTGATCCTGTTCCGTTGCCACGCCCGTATCGCTCCTCGCCCGGGCCGCTTGCCGCGTCCCGCTAGTTGCCGAAGTCTATCACATGCGCAAGCTGCTGTTCATATTCCAGGCTTTTGCCGGTGCCCAGCGCGACGCAGTTCAGCGTCTCGTCCGCCACCGAAATGGCCAGCCCGGTCTGTTCACGCAGCGCCAGATCCAGATCGCCCAGCAAAGCCCCGCCACCGGTCAACATCACGCCCCGGTCGACAATGTCCGCCGCCAGGTCGGGCGGGGTGGATTCCAGCGCCGTCATCACCGCCTCGCAGATCGACTGCACCGGTTCGGCCAGCGCCTCGGCCACCTGGGCCTGTGTCACCTCGGTTTCCTTCGGGACACCGTTCAGCAGGTCGCGGCCCCGGATCTCCATCGCCTGCCC
>CAYWND010000250.1:0-4834 GCA_964459085.1 uncultured Oceanibium sp.
TGCGATTTTGGCGTCGTCGATTTGTCGGCTTTGCCGCCCGGACATCGTGACAGGGCCTCGAAATAGAGCCACTATTCCTGCGACCCTGTTCCTTGCCGGACAGAAAATCTGTCAAACCAGCGGGGCAAGAAGAATGGGTCCTGGGCCTAGGGCGCAACGGGCACCCGCATGGTCATGAAATGCGCCAGATTGAACAGCACCACCGCCAGATAGACATAAAACCCATAGCGCGAGGCCAGAAAGACGTGTTGCCACGTCGCGGCGCGCAGCGCGCCTAACAGCCTGCGAAGCACCGATGGACGCTCCGGCGCCTCTCCTGTCTGCACTTCGGCAATCTCTGGGTCGCCAAGCCCCCACAGGTTGTGGGTCAGGCTAAACCGCGCTGGCAGGCCTGAGGTCACTTGCTGCATCTCCAGGTCCTTGGTCTTTTTCAACAGGATCGCCCGCAGCAGGTTGTACGCCAATGCGGCGCAGAACAGCAGGAAAGACGGGTGATACGACCACCCCGATTGCCAGTTCTGACCGCCGTTGTAGATGAACCGCGCCAGCGCCTCCCACATGGCAATCGACGTGTCGGTGCTGATGAACTCGGCCCGACCCCATTGGACGAACACGAACCAGGCATAAGGAAAGACAAATCCGACCAACGCCAGCAGGTGCAACCAGCCCAGAAAACCGCTGTATTCCGACCGCAGCGTGGCAACATCGTCCTGGATGTCCATTTCCATCCGCGCACCAACGGTCAGGCCGCCATAGTTTTCCATGGATTCAAGGGCATATCGATCTATCTTCGCGTAACCAACCACGGCCCCCGCAAAGGTTGTCCGATAGTCCAGATCGGCGCCGACAAAGGATGCCTCGATCAATCCTGCATCCGTAAAGTTCGCCCCTGGCAAAACCGCCTGATCGAACACCATGCCGTGCGCGCTGGCCTTGGCAAAGTCCGCCTGGCTGGCCAACGATTTGTGAAACAGCGCGCCTGGACCGAACCGCGCCCCGGCAAAGATCGGTGGCACCACGAAATGCACGCGCCTCATCCGCGCACCTGGCCCAAGGTCTGCCCCAGAAAACTCTGCATCTTCGTGAAAAAGCGCGTCGTCCATGTGGCACGCTTTCGTAATCTCGGTATTCCGAAAATCCGCCTTTGCGTGAAACACCGCGCGATTTCCGCGAAACGTGCCCAGCCGCGCGTGCGCAAAGCAGGCATCACCCGAAAACCACGCGGGTTCAAACGCCAACGTCCGTGCCCGGCAGGCCTCGAAACTCAAGCGCCCCATGAACCGCGAGACCGAGAAATAGCCAATGTCCTTGAATTCCGCCTTCTCGAACTCGGCATCCGCGTGAAACTCGGCGTCACCGAAATGCGCCGGACCGTGAAATACAGCGCCGGAAAACAGAACGTCGCCGTGAAACTCGGCCCTGCTGAACCGCGCCTCCCACGGAAAGACAAAACCCGAGAAATCGGAAAAGACCTCTTTGAATTGATGGTCCCGCAGATCGACCGAAGCGCCCGAGGCCCACTTCTCGGACGCGCTGCCCAGGGGAAGGCCCGGGTCCCAACGGCCCGCTGCCTCCAGCGCGTCTCTTGCGGCAAGCTGCTCTGCCGCCCAGATATTCCAGGCCTCTCGCCCCTGCGCCAAGCGTTTCAGGTCTGCGTCGCGTGCCATGTCCCTGCCCCCTCCGCTACACACTTATACCACGACCGACGCGTAGCCTCAGCGCGCGATCCCATCCAATCCGCTTGACGCCAAACCGGCGACATGCTGCATGACACCCGAGGCAACGAGGCGGCAAATGCTCAGACGGCTGTATGACGAGACCATGAAACTGGCCGAGACGCGCTATGCGCTGTTCGCGCTGGCGGTCGTCAGTTTCATCGAAAGTTCGGTCTTTCCGATCCCGCCGGACGTCATGCTGATCCCCATGGTGCTGGCCGCACCGCGCAAGTGGTGGCTAATCGCCGGTGTCTGCACCGTCGCCTCGGTCCTGGGCGGTGGGTTTGGTTACTACATCGGCGCGGTTCTGTTCGAGTCGCTGGGCCAGCCGGTGCTGGACTTCTATGGCAAGGCCGAATACTTCGACACCTTCGCCCAGCGGTTCAATGAACAGGGACCCTGGGCGGTGCTGTTTGCGGGCATCACCCCGTTCCCCTACAAGGTCATCACGATCACCTCTGGCGCCACGAACCTGGATTTCGGGGTCTTCATGGCCTCGTCCGTGGTTGCGCGAGGTTTGCGGTTCTTTATCGTGGCCGCATTGTTATGGAAGTTCGGGCCGCCGATCCGGGCCTTCATCGAACGGCGTTTTGGTCTGATGACCTTTGTCTTCTTCGCCCTGCTGATCGGGGGCTTTGCGGCGGTGAGGTTGCTATGAGCGCGATCAACTTGAGAAACCTTGCGTTGCTGGCCGCTGCCGGATCGGCGGCGCTGCTGTTGGGTGCGCTGGCGTTTCAATACATCGGCGGCCTGCCGCCGTGCAAAATGTGCATCTGGCAACGCTGGCCCCACCTTGTGGCGGTACTGATCGGGGCCGTGTTCCTGGTTGCGACCTACCGCATCCTGGCGCTGGCGGGCGCTGCTGCGGCCATAACAACCGGTGGGATCGGGGTCTTTCACGCCGGTGTGGAACAGGGCTGGTGGGACGGGCCGGACACCTGCACGTCGGGGTCCATCGAGGGGCTGTCGGCATCGCAACTTCTGGATCAGATCATGGCCGCACCGGTCGTGCGCTGCGACGACATTGCGTGGCAGATGCTGGGCGTGTCGATGGCGGGTTGGAACGCCATCATCTCGTTCGGCCTGGCCGGGGTCTGGGTGCTGGCCTGGAGTGCGGTGCGCGTGCGCTAACCGTCCGCCTGGGCCGCTTTAGGCGTCCAGTTCTGCATCCCAATACAGATAGTCCATCCAGCTTTCGTGCAGATAGTTGGGCGGAAACTTGCGCCCGATATTCTGCAACTGCCCGGGCGAGGGCTGCTTGGGCGGCTTGCGCAGGTGCATATGCGCCTGTTTCAGCGTCTTGGATCCCTTGCGCAGGTTGCAGGGCCCGCACGCCGCCACCACGTTTTCCCACGTCGTCCGCCCACCACGCGACCGTGGCAGCACATGATCGAAGGTCATGTCCCCCTTGGCCCCGCAATACTGGCAGGTGAACTGGTCCCGCAAAAACAGGTTGAACCGCGTGAACGCCGCCGTGCGCGCGGGCCGGACATAGTCCTTCAGCACCACCACCGAGGGAATCCGCAATTCCGTCGAGGGCGAGCGCACGACCTCTTCATATTCCGAGATCACCACGACCCGGTCCAGATACGCGGCCTTGACCGCCTCTTGCCACGGCCACAGCGACAGCGGCAGGTACGACAGGGGCCTGTAGTCGGCATTCAGCACCAGCGCGGGGCGGTCCCTGACCCCGGCCGGTTGGCGTATGAAACTTGGCTGTAACTCGGTGTGCATTGCGACTCGTATCCCCGTCCTGCTCTGCCTCAATCGGCTGGCGGACGGGACGCGCCCGCCCCTTTCACCGAAACTATATATCGCCCGGAAAGAACAGCAACCCCCTAGATCATGCGGGATATATCCGGTCGCTGGCACCTTAGGCCCGCGCGCTGACAGTTTTGTGACGGCGCGGGGTGTGCGATCATGTCCCCGATCGCACAAGCAACGGAGCCGGATATGCCGCCTTTGCCCGCCCCGCCGGTCCTGGAAACCGCGCTATATGCGTCCGACCTGACCGCGGCCGAGGATTTCTATGCCCGGATCATGGGCCTCGAGGTCGTGGTCCGCAAACCGCCCCGCCATATCTTCTTTCGCTGCGCGGGAGGTATGCTGCTGGTGTTCGACCCCGCGCACAGCGCGCGCCATTCGGATCCCGCGCGGCCCGGCCATCTGGCCCACGGCGCCACCGGCCCGGGCCACATGTGCTTTGCCGCCAGCGATGCCCAGATCACCGCGTGGCGGGACCATTTCGAGCGGCACGGGATCGCGATCGAGGACGATTTCCGCTGGCCCAACGGCGCGCGGTCGCTGTACCTGCGCGACCCGGCGGGCAACTCGATCGAGTTTGCCGAACCCGCGCTTTGGGGGTTTTAGCCGCTATTCCGTGGCGCGGCCCAGTTTGTCCAACATAAACTGCAACGCCAGGGTCAGCCCGTCAGGCGCGATGCCGTGGCCCGTCCCGGGAGAAACATGGGTGCCCACCTCGACACCGGCGCCGGCCAGCGCTTCGGCCGCGGGCTGCATCTCGGCAACCGGGATCACCTCGTCCTGATCGCCGTGAATCAACAGCACAGGCGGTTTCGAGGCAATCTCGCCTGCCAATTTCTCGGGTTCCAGCAGCCGGCCGGAAAAGCCTACGATACCGGCCACCGGATCGGCCCGGCGTGGCGCGACATGCAAGCTCATCATCGTGCCCTGCGAAAAGCCAACCAGGATCGTGCGCTCAGGGCCCAGCCCGGTCTCGGCCGCGATCTGGGTCAGCCAGTCGTCCAGCAGCCCTATGGACCGATCTCGCGAGGCCCGCGCTGCCGCCTCGTCCGATCCGTCAATCCAGGGGATCGGGAACCACTGATAGCCCATCGGATTGACGCCCGAGCGTTCCGGCGCGTTCGGCGCCAGAAACAGCGTGTCGGGCAGATAGGGCGCCAGCGGCTCGGCCAGACCAATCAGGTCCTGCCCATCCGCGCCATAGCCGTGCAGGAATATCACCAGGCTGTCAGCGGTTCCCGAAGCGGCGTCGCGCCGTGGTCCTGTAAGAGGCATTTTCAATTCGCTCCGTCTGTTGGGTCGGGATCTTTTGTGTCGGAATGGCTGTTGCGGGCGCGCGAGATCCAGCGCCAGCT
>CAYWND010000251.1:0-3206 GCA_964459085.1 uncultured Oceanibium sp.
CGGTGATGCGCGTGCGCTGACGCCCCTCGACCAGCACCTTGACCGTGCCGTCGGGCAGCTTCAGCAGCTGCAACACATTGGCCAGAACACCCGTGGTATAGATCGCGTCCGTGGTCGGGTCCTCGTCCCCGGCCTCGCGCTGGCTGGCCAGCAGGATCTGCTTGTCCTGGCTCATCACCTCTTCCAGCGCGCGAACCGATTTCTCGCGGCCCACGAACAGCGGCACGATCATGTGGGGAAAGACCACGATGTCGCGCAGGGGCAGGACAGGATAGGTGATGCTGCTCTTTTCCGTCATTGAAGTATCCTTTGCTGCAAAGCGGCTCGGCCCCGGTTTCTCCGGCAGCGCCCACCGCTTCCACTTTACGGAAGCTTAACATGTGCCCCGCATGCGGCCGTTTCAAGCTAACGGCGATTCCTTGATGACATCCTACGCCCGCGTGCGGGGGGATGAAACCGGAGTCTGGGAAATGCTTTTTCCCTGTGTACTTCGGATCAGGGGAAATTGATGCGAATCAATGCGCCCCGGTGCGCTGGACGCCCAGACTGGGACCCATGGGACTTACGGTCCCGCAATCTGGCGTGGACCGGGGCATTTCAAAGGGAGGGACCGAGATGCACACGAACCCAGCTGTTACGGCTGTTGCCGTTGCCATGGCCACGATCGGAACCGGCGCACAGGCCGCTGATCCTGACGTCGGCCTCGAGTTGGCCCAGGACTACTGCGTGCGCTGCCACGACATCACACCTGCCGGCGCGTTCAAAACCTTTCCGCCCAGCTTCGCCTCGATCGCGGCCTTTCGGGACGCCAGTCAGATCGAGGCGCGGATCTGGTTTCAGCCACTGCACAGCACCATGCCACGCGGCGAGCTGTTCCTCAGTCCACAAAACGTGGCCGACTTGGTGGCGTTCATCCAGTCGCTCGAACGCAGCGGGAATTAGTGACGAAGCCTAGAGAGGGGGGATGTCGCCGCGCGCGCGGATCGCGTGAAAGTCAGCCACAAACTGATCCAGCGTGCCCGCCGCAATCGCGTCTCGCAGCCCGGCCATCAGCTCCTGGTAGTAGTGCAGGTTGTGCCAGGTCAGCAGCATTGAACTGATGATCTCGCCCGACTTGAAGACATGATGCAGATAGGCGCGGGAATAGGTGCTGCACGCGGGGCAGGAACATTCGGCATCCAGCGGCCTGGGATCGTCCGCATGGCGCGCATTCTTGATGTTGATCGCCCCCATCCGGGTCAGCGCCTGACCCGTGCGCCCCGACCGCGAGGGTAGCACGCAATCGAACATGTCCACCCCGCGCTGAACCGCGCCCACTATGTCGTCGGGCTTGCCCACCCCCATCAGGTAACGTGGTTTGTCCTCGGGCAACTGGCCAGGCGCGTAGTCCAGCACGCCGAACATCGCCTCTTGCCCCTCGCCCACAGCCAAACCGCCAATGGCATAGCCATCAAAGCCGATACGGGTCAGTTCAGCCGCGCTCTCGGCCCTTAGATCCTGCTCCAGTCCGCCCTGCTGGATACCGAACAACGCGTGCCCGGGCCGATCCCCAAAAGCCTCGCGTGATCGCCCGGCCCAGCGCATCGACAGACGCATGCTGTCCTCGATGCGTGTGCGATCGGCGGGCAGCGCAGGGCATTCGTCGAAACACATCACGATGTCGGATCCCAGCAGCTTCTGGATCTCCATCGACCGCTCGGGCGTCAGCGTGTGCCGGGACCCGTCAATGTGGGACCGGAACTGCACGCCCTCTTCGGTCAGCTTGCGCAGCTCAGCCAGGCTCATGACCTGGAACCCTCCGCTGTCGGTCAGGATCGGCCGGTCCCAATTCATGAACCGGTGCAGGCCGCCCAGCGCCGCGACCCGCTCGGCCCCCGGCCGCAGCATCAGGTGATAGGTGTTGCCCAGCAAGATATCCGCGCCAGTGGCCCGTACGCTTTGCGGCAGCATCGCCTTGACCGTCGCCGCCGTGCCCACTGGCATGAACGCAGGCGTCCTGATCTCGCCCCGAGGGGTCGTGATATCGCCGGTCCTGGCCCGCCCGTTGCGGGCAGAGATTGTGAACGAAATCGCAGTCATGCCCGCCACTTGTCAGGGATTCTTGCCAAGGTAAAGCAAATCCGGTTTGCGGTCGCGATCTGCGACTTCTGCGAATTCGACTGGACCGCGCCCGAAGATCCAAGGCTGTCGGTGGACTTAATACTGTATGCTGGGTAGCGTGTGGTATTGATCTGGAGAGTATTATGTCCGCGCGTATTAAGAGTTTCTCGACCCTCTTTGTCTTGATCTGTTCAGGCTGCTCGACGATCGGAACCGTTCCGGTGCCCCAGGCCTCTTCCGAAAACTTCCTCTATGTTGCTGACCTTGCTCACACGCTGGAGTGCGAGCTTTTTGACGCCACAGAACTGGCAGCGGGTATCGACGACAGGTACAAAGATCAGGAGGTTCTGGCGACCTTGACCCTGGTCGTCCAATCCACATCGGGCGTCACGACGACACCGACTGTTTCCTTTGGCGTCGGCACCGCGACGCTGAAAGTCGCGACCGCAACCGGGCCGACAGGCACCGGCACGCGAACCATGGATGTGACGCTGAAATACAGAACCGGCCAGTTGAAACGCTGTGCGCCCCCGCCTGCCGACCGCGACGTTCTGGACCGGGATCCAATCCGGCTCGCGGGTGGACTGGGGCTGGTCGAGTGGGTCAACACCCTTGCCCGAACCGCCTATGCACTCGAGGCGGATCCCGAGTCCGCGAGCTACAAGGTCAAGTTCGCGATAAAGAATGATTCGAGCGCTACGCCCTCGATCACAACGGATGGCGGCGACAGCGTCGGCGTGAAACTGACCGCAAACCGCAGCATTTCGCATGAATTGGCTGTGACGGTTAAGGAACTCAAGGGCGGCGACGAGCGCAAAAAGGTCGTGGATCAGACCCTTCTGCTGACCCATGAAAGCTTTCTTGATCGCTCGCAGTGACACTGGACCATTCCCCGTCTATTCCCTATATAATTTCTCAACTATAGGGAAAGCGACCGCTATGAACGCCGAAACCGACGCCCCGATGGAAGGCACACCGCTGATCAAGCCATCGACGACCGAGCATCCGCTCTACGATCAGATCGTCGAGGCGTGCCGGACGGTGTATGATCCCGAGATTCTTTTTAACGTTTCGGCGCCCGCCGTGATCTACACTCGTTCCCTCCA
>CAYWND010000251.1:3216-4832 GCA_964459085.1 uncultured Oceanibium sp.
ACATCTTTGATCTGGGCCTGATCTACACGATCGAGGTCGGGGCCGAGGGCGACGTCTCGATCCTGATGAGCCTGACCGCCCCGGGCTGCCCCGTGGCCGGCGAAATGCCGGGCTGGGTGGCTGAAGCGGTCGAGCCCCTGCCCGGTGTCAAGACCGTCCAGGTCGAACTGGTATGGGAACCGCAATGGGGCATGGACATGATGTCCGACGAAGCCCGCCTGGAACTTGGGTTCATGTAACCCTCCCGCCGGACGGCCCGCCCTTCGGCCTCCTCTTTCCCGGACTTTGCGATGCGCCTGACTGCCGCCAGCACGCCCCCGCGCCTGTCCACGCTTGTCCTGGCCACGGGCGTTTCGGTCATGACGCTGAACCTGTTCCTGCCCTCGCTTGCAGGCATGGCACAGGACTTTGGTGTCAGCTACGCCACCATGACGCTGGCGATCAGCGGCTATTTTGCCGCCACGGCCGTCGTGCAGTTGTTGCTGGCGCCACTGTCGGACAAGATCGGCCGCAGACCCGTGCTGCTGGCGGGATTTGCGATGTTCTCGCTCGCCTCGCTGATCTGCATGACGGCCACCGGTTTCGAGCTGTTCCTGGTCGGGCGCATCCTGCAATGCGCCGTGGTGACCGGGTCGGCGCTGTCGGCGGCGGTGGTGCGCGACACCGCCGAACCGGACGCCGCCGCCCGGCGGCTGGGGACCATCGGCATGGCCATGGCACTGGGCCCGATGCTGGCCCCGCTGATCGGCGGAACGCTCGAGGCGGCATTCGGCTGGCGATCCAACTTTGCGCTGTACACCCTGCTTGGCCTGGGCACGCTGACCTTGATCTGGATGGATCTGGGCGAGACGGCGCCCGCCCGCGGCCGCACCTTCGCGTCACAGTTCCACGGCTATTTCGAGCTGTTGGGCGCGGGCCGGTTCTGGGCCAACGCCCTGTGCATTGCATTCTCGTCGTCGACCTTCTTCATCTTCATCAGCGGTGCACCGATCATCGGCCCCGAGGTCTATGGCCTGTCCCCCGCTGCCGTGGGCCTGGCGATGGCCACGACACCGGCGGGCTATATGCTGGGCAATTTCCTGACCAGCCGGATCGCTGGCACCGTGCCGCTGGCCCGCCTTCTGGTGGTCGCCCGGTCGCTGGGGGTCGCAGGCCTTCTGCTGGCGATCCTGCTGGCCTCGCTGTCCGCGCCCGCCTGGGTGTTTTTCGGAATGATGACAACGGTGGGGATCGGCAACGGGCTGACCATGGCCCCGGCCTATACCGGCGCAATGTCCGTCAGGCCTGATCTTGCCGGCAGCGCATCGGGCCTGTCCGGTGCTCTGGCCGTGGGTATCGGAGCGGTTGCAACCGCCATCGCCGGGCTGGCGGTCTCGGCCCTGCCCGATCCGCGCACCCTGGCCATTGTGATGCAGGCCAGCGCCATCGCGGCACTTGGCGCGGCCCTGATCGCTCGTAGGCACGAAAAACATGCGGCGCCGTCGCCTCTTGAGTCGGGCACGGACCGGCCCTAAATTAGGAAAGAGGAAAGGACCAACATGTTCTCCATACCCGGAAAACAGGCCGTCACCATGACGCCCGCCGCAGCCCGCCAGATCGCCCGCCTGATGGCCCAG
>CAYWND010000252.1:0-4826 GCA_964459085.1 uncultured Oceanibium sp.
TGTAGTTTTCGTCCTGGGTCTGCAGCCCGCCCCCGGCCGTGCCCAGAACAACCCCTGCCTGTCCTGACAACTCTTCATCCAGTTCCAGGCCGGACTGCGCCATCGCCTCGGCGGCCGAGATCAACGCGAACTGCGTGAACGGATCATAAAGCGTGATTTCCTGGCGGCTGAAATGGGCAGTGGGATCGTGATCACGGATCTGCCCGCCGATGGCAATGGACAACCGCTCGACATCCTGAAAGTCCAGCGGGCCGATGCCATTGCGCCCCTCGCGCATGGCGGTCATGACGGCATCCGCGCCGCGACCCAGCGCACAGATCGCGCCCATTCCGGTGATGACGACGCGCTTCACAGGCCTAGCCGTCCTTGGCCTCGACCAGCTTGGTCACCGCATCGACGATGGACCGGACATTGCTGATATCAAACTCGGATTCCGTCGGGTCATTGGCGTTGAACGGGACCGAGATGTCGAACGCCTCTTCGATGGCGAACACCGCCTCGACCAGCCCCAGCGAGTCGATGCCCAGATCGTCCAGGGTCGCATCCTGGCTGACCTCGGCCGGCTCGATCAGCGCCTGCTCGGCGATGATTTCGATCACCTTGTCCCGCACTGACTCCGACATCGTCGACCTCTCACGAACTTGCCCGCAACATCTAGCCCTTCGTCTCGGGGTTGGGAACCTGATTCTGATCCTTGCGCAACCGGGCCAGCACACGCGGCAGGCGACGCAACGCCATATAGGACGAGATCGCCTCGTCTCGGGGCACCGCAGGCGTGCCCATATAGACGCTGCCAGATGCGATATCCGTCCCCACGCCACTGCCCGCCGTGACAATGACGTCCGATCCGATTTTCAGGTGATCCGCCAGCCCGACCTTGCCCGCCAGCACCACCCTGTCGCCCAATACGGTGCTGCCGGCGATCCCCACCTGGCCGCACAGCAGGCAATGCTGGCCAATCTGCACGTTGTGGCCAATCTGAACCTGGTTGTCGATCTTGGTCCCGTCGCCGATGCGTGTGTCGGACACCGTGCCACGGTCAATGCAGCAATGCGCCCCCAACTCCACATCCGATCCGATCTCGACCGCACCCATCGAGTTGATGCGCACGAAGCCGGTCGTCCGGCTGGCCTCGGTGATCTTGCCGGTCGCCTTCGCCTCTTCCACGGCACCCGGCTTGGGGGTCACGAACGAAAATCCGTCGCCGCCGACGATTGCACCTGGCTGCGCAACCACCCGGTCGCCGATCCGCACGCGGTCTCCGATGAAGACCTGCGGATGGATCAAGGCATCGGCACCAATCACTGCATCCACGCCAACAGACACATGCCCGACAATCCGCGCACCCGCCCCGATCCGGGCGCCCGCGCGAATGTGCACGAAGGGGCCGATTGCAGCACCAGGACCAATCTCGGCGCCGTCTTCGACCACTGAACTGGGATGCACGCCCTCGGGCACGGCAGGCGCGGGATCGAAAACCCTGGAAACCCCCGCCAGCACATACCGCGAGCGGGGCGCGAAGATCACCGCATTCAGGCCGAACCCGCGCCAATCCGCCTCGGGCCACAGGATCGCGGCCCGTGCCTGACCGTCTGCCAGTTTGTCAGCGAACGCCTCTTCCATCGCCAGCGCCAGATGATCCGGCCCGGCGACTGCGGGCTCGGACACGCCCGCGATCTCGATGCCCCCGTCACCGTCGAAATCCGCGCCCAGCGCATCGGCAATCTTTTGGACGGTAAGGGGCATGGACGCAGGCTCCGGTGAGAAATCAAAAGGGCAGCAGACGCATGCGCCTGCTGCCCCAGCGATGTATAGACTGCGGGCTCAGCCTTCAAGCGCGCCCAGCGTCACCCCGGTGGCTTCGAGCGCACGGAACACGTCCCGGTCGCGGCCGTAGACGTCGTCCCGATACTGGGGGATGCCCCATTCATCGATCCAGGCGGTCTGATAGGTCAGATAGACCGGGATCGGCGTCTCCAGGTTCACCTGCCGCTCGCGCCCCGTATTCAGCAGCGACTGAAAGTAATCCTCGGGGTTGGCGGTCTGCGGCGCCAGCAACATATGCGCGAACTCGAACGGCTTTTGTACCCGGACACAACCGTGGCTGTAGGCGCGCACATCCTTGCCGAACAGGCGCTTGGCCGGGGTATCGTGCAGATAGATGTTGAACTGGTTGGGGAACATGAACTTCACCCGTCCCAGCGCATTGCCACCGCCAGGCCTCTGCTTGACGATGAAGGGGAAATTCGACGCGGTGAACTGGGTAAAGTCCACCAGCGCCGGGTTCACCCGCGTGCCGTTGCGGGTCATGATCTGCATCGACCCGCCCAGCGCAGTGGGATTGGCCTGCAACTTCGGCAGCATTTCCTCGGTGGCGATCGATCGCGGCACATGCCAGGTCGGATTGACCACCAGGTGGGTCATCGTGTCGTTGAATTCCTGGGTCTGGTGCTTCAGCTTGCCGACGACGGCCCGGCTGTCAAAGCTGATCCTGCCCTGGTCCACGATACGAACCCGGAAATCTGCCTGATTGACATAAACATGCCGGTCGCCCCGGTCATAGTTCAACCAGCGCTGGCGTTCCAGGTTCACCACGACCTGGCGCAGCCGGTCTTCGGCAGTTGCGTTGATCGCCTTTAGCGTCTGGGGCCCCGCCACGCCGTCATCGTTCAAACCATGGCGCAACTGGAACTGCTGCACCGCCTGGATCAGGACGTCGTCATACTCTGCGCTGTCGCCGTAGTTGACCCCGTCGATCCTACCCAGCCGCGCACGCAACACGGCCACGCGCGAGGAACTGGTCCCGGGTTTCAGCGACCGCCCGCCGGGCACCTGATCGCCCCAGCCGCCAGCGGTCACGATCCCTTGCAGCCGCCGCTTTTCCTCAAGCAGTGTCACATAGTGCGGGTGCGTGGGCGCCAGGGCCGACAGATACGCGGCCGTATCCGTCGCCGCGTCCAACCCCTCTAACAGGGCCACGGCGTCGGGGCGCTTGGGATAGATGTGGATCTCGCGGTTGGCCTTGCGCGGCTCCAGCACGCCGGAATTGATATCGCGCGCAAAGGTCAAGAACCGCTCGGACGCCAGCACCTCGACCGCCAATGGATCCGAAGCCGGATCGATCGCCAGCGCCCGCAGGCCTTCATCGTATCGGGCTGACGGCAGGCCGTGCGCGCCGGCCTGATCAAACGCCGCGAACAATGCAGCAAGACGACTGGCCGTCCACACCGGCACATAGTCATGCGCCGCATAGAAACTCGCCAGCGCCGCGGCGTGATCACCGCCCTGCGGCAACAGGGCCTTCAGTGCCTGCGCCCTGGGCGACAGAACCACCGGCGCCTCGACCGCTGCGTCTTGCGCGGATGCGGATCCAACCCGCGGGGCATCGGCGGTTTGCGCCAATGCTATGCCAATCGATCCCGTCACCGCGAGCAACGAGAACGCCAGAACCTTGCTACCGAGCATCATGCTTTCCCCAAATTTCAACCGGAGGCCCCTTCTCCTTACGACCTCGACCGGGCGCGAACCAGTCACAGTCCCGTGGGTAGAACCTAAATAGCGCAACCGTGTGGGATTTGCCTCAGTCATCATGTCCAAATTAATCCTCTGCAAACCTTACAGCCGCCGATTCGGCGGATTTCCGCCTATATTAATGCGTGAATGTAAAGCCACACTTGGCCACGATTGTGGCAAGTGGCATTGTCTGCCCGGATTTGATGTGGTCCAACGGGTGCAATAACGCCGTGTAAGTGCGGCCTTAGGCAGGATAATTCAGGAAGATCTTGATGGCAGCTCCGTCCAGACGAGACGTGCTTGGTGGCATATTTACGGCGCTTGCCGTACCGGCCGCCCCTCAATTCGCCAATGCGGCAGGGTTTCTAAGAGGGGCCGGAGACATCCGACGCGTCCGTCTGCGGTCCACCCGAACCGGCGAGGCGGTGGACACGATCTACTGGATCGAAGGCAATTACATCCCCGAGGCGTTGGCCGAGATCAACTGGTTCATGCGCGACTGGCGCCAGAACGAGGTGATCCAGTACGACCGCCGAAACATCGATATCATGGCCGCCACGCTTCGCCTGATGGACACAGACGAAGCCTATCACGTCGTGTCCGGTTATCGCTCGCCCGCCACCAATGCAGCGCTGCGTCGACGCAATCGCGGAGTTGCGCGGAACTCGTACCACACCAAGGGAATGGCCGCAGACCTGAAACTGTCCTCGCGCTCGGTCAACGACATGGCTGCCGCGGCGATCGCCTGCCGCGCAGGTGGCGTAGGCAAATACCGCCGGTCAAATTTCGTCCACGTGGATTGCGGCCCGGTCCGCACGTGGCGGGGCTAGCCCGACAGGCGAGGCCGGACCAGCCGGGACCTGAATGGAACCCGGCCAGATGTTACGGATCCATCGGAACCAATAAACCGCTCACCTGTTCGAAACGCCTGCCCATCCGCGCATCCGCCGGTAATCCATACCCGGACGAGCGCCACGCCCTGCAACTCTTGTTGCCGAATGCCTTGACCGACTCGAAGTTCCGTTCGAACGAAACCGCCCGCCAACGCTTGATAAACTCGGCGTGCAGCACATAGAATTTGCCAATATCCCCCGCAAAGATGGTGCAGGCCGTCTTTGCGTCGCACAGACCCAGTTCCACGCATTTCGCCAAGTCCGAATAGAAATAGAACAGCCGCATGATGTGCGCGATGTTCTCGTCATTGCCATCGATTGTTTCGTCAAAATCCTGCTCGTACTCGGCAAGCAGCCGTAGGGAGGTATCCCGGTCCGCGGTCGGTCCGTAGTTGGCCGCATCTATCCTGGCGATCAGAT
>CAYWND010000253.1:0-4823 GCA_964459085.1 uncultured Oceanibium sp.
CGGTTCACCCCGGTCGTGCGCGCGGCCAAGGACGATGGGGTCGCGACCCGTGGCTATATCAGTTGCGTCACCGACTGCCCTTACGAGGGCGAGATCGACCCGGCGGCGGTTGCACGTGTGGCCGCGGCGCTGGTGGATCTGGGCGTTGACGAGATCTCGCTGGGTGAAACCATCGGGCTGGGCACGCCGGATCGGGTCGATGCGATGCTGGCGGCTGTGCTGGACGTGGCGCCCGTGCAGCGCCTTGCCGGTCATTTCCACGACACAACAGGACGGGCGCTGGAAAATGTCGAGGTTGCGATTGCGCGCGGCCTGCGGATCTTCGATGCCGCGGCGGGGGGCCTGGGCGGGTGCCCATATGCGCCCGGTGCCGCGGGCAATGTCGCGACCGAGGCGGTGGTGGATCTGCTGGAAAGCCGGGGCCTGTCGACCGGAATCGACGGCACACGCCTGGCCGATGCCGCCCGCTTTGCCCAAGGCCTGAAAGGACCCACAGATGGCCGATGATGCCCTGCTGAGCACGGATGCGCGTGGTGTTGCCACGCTGCTTCTGAACCGTCCCGACAAGCACAACGTGCTGTCGGGCGAGATGTGCGAGCAACTGACCGCGCTGGCGGCGCAAATCAACTCCGATCCAGCGATCCGGGTCGTGGTCTTGACGGGCGCGGGCCGCAGTTTCTGCGCCGGAGGGGATCTGGCATGGATGCAGGCTCAGGTCTCTGCGGATCGTGCCACCCGCATGGCCGAGGCCCGCAAGATCGCCACCATGCTGGGGGCGCTCAACACCCTGTCGAAACCGCTGATCGGGCGCGTCAACGGCAGCGCGATGGGCGGCGGCATCGGCATGATGAGCGTATGTGACATCGCGATCGCCGCGAACACGGGCAAATTCGGCCTGACCGAAACCCGGCTGGGGCTGATCCCGGCAACGATCTCGCCCTATGTGATCGCGCGCATGGGCGAGGCGCGGGCGCGCAGGGTTTTCATGTCTGCCCGGGTGTTCGAGGCGGCCGAGCTTGTCGATCTGGGCCTGGCCGCCCGCGTCGTCGCGCCACAGGATCTGGACACCGCCATCGAGGCCGAGATCGCGCCCTACCTGGTTGCCGCGCCCGGCGCTGTCGCCGCGGCCAAACGGTTGGTCCGTCGCCTTGGTCCCAGGATCGACGACACCCTGATCGATGAAACGATCGAAATGCTGGCCGATACCTGGGAGACGGACGAAGCCGCCCAAGGCATCGCCGCGTTTCTAGAGAAACGCCCGGCGCCCTGGAGCCGGTGACGAGGTCTCTAGGCTAGATCACGCTTGGCCCCTGGTCGCAGGCGTTGGCCACCAGAACCTTCAGCGGCACACGCGTCAGCGCGTCCATATGCGTCGCCGCCAGCACGACACGCGGGGCGACGCCGGCCTCGTACGCCTCGACCCATCGCTCCAGGCACAGGCACCACCGGTCCCCGGCAACCAGACCCGGAAACCCGAACTCGGGCCGTGGCGTGCTCAGGTCGTTGCCGCGTGACCGCGAGAAGGCCAGGAAGGCATCTGTCAGAAGGGCGCAGACCACATGGCGCCCCCGATCCTGGGGGCCAGCGTTGCAGCAGCCGTCCCGCCAGAACCCGGTCATGGGGTCGACCGAACAGGTCTCTAACTCCCCACCAAGCACGTTTTTTGCTGGATCCTTTTCCATCATTCATACCCCGTCATTTCCAAGTATCCGCGCCCTTTGTGGGTGCCGTCAAATGCAATCGGCCCTTCCCAATAAGGAAAGGCCGTGGTCATGAAGGCCTGCGGGTTCAGCGCCTGCGTGGTGACATCGACACCCCGGCCCGGAACCTCGATGCGCCATTCCACAGGGATCTCTCGACCCGCGACATCCGCGTTGGCCAACGGCGTCAACGTAACCTCATCATTGCCTAGCGCCGTTACTGTGCCGTCCGGGTCGATCCAACTGCCTTGCAGATAATCGCCCCGGTCCGAACGCAGCCGAAACGCCATCATCTTGCCCCCGCCGGGCAGATGCAGCGCGAACCAGTCCCACCCGGTCTGGTCGGACGCCAGCGGCTGGCTGGACCATTCGCGGTCCAGCCATGCGCGGCCCGTTACCGTGATCTCGCGTTCGCCGATCCGGACCGTGCCTTGCGCGCGATAGAAAGGCTGGGAGTAGTAATACGACGCCTGTCCGTCCCGGGATTTCACCGAATAGCCCCCGCGCCCCTGTGGCGTCAGGGGGCCCTCGGCCGTCAGGGACAGGTCATACGAAAAGCCGTCGCCCGCCGCCGCGACCGTCAACTGGTCCAGGGCATCTGCCGTAGCAGATGGCGCGGGATCGGTCGGGGCGGTCAGATGCCAATCGTCGATCCAGGCCCGGAACGGGCTGGCGATGGCGCCGGCCTGCCCGATGCCGCCACGCGCAAAGGTTTCGGCCACCAGATGCCGGTCGCGGGTCGTGATCGCGGCATGCCCCATCCAGGTCTGTGCCGACTGCCACCCGTCCCGTGGCCCTCCCGGGCGGTTGGCCTGCCGGAACAGGGTCCATTGCAGGCCCATCGGATGGCCCTCGTCATCCTCCAGAACCGCCGTCAGATACCACCATTCGATCCGAAAATCCTCGTGCGGGCCGTGATCGGCCGGAAAGACCAGCGCCCTGTCCGGCACGACCTCGCCGAAGGCATCAGCGGACTGTCCCAGGCCCGCAAAGCCTTGTGCCGCACACAGTGTGGCGCTGCACAACAGGATCAGACAGGCGCCCAGGCTAGTGTTCATCGGCAAAGATCCTCAGCAATCGTGCTGCGGGCGTCCGCCGCAGGCGCCAGGCGGGCAGGGCGGTGGCCAGGGCAGCCGTCAGCAGGGCCAGCCCCGCAAGACGCACCCAGTCCATGGGGAAGACCTGCATCGGGATGCGCCACCCGAACGCCTCGACATTGACCTTGGCCAGCAGCAGCCAGGCGATCGCCAGCCCGACGGGCACCGCAAAGATCGCCGTGATTGCGGACAGCAGGGACGCGCGCAGCAGTTCCAGCCGCGACAGGCGAGCCCGGGTTAGCCCAAGCGCCCACATCGGGGCCAGTTGCGGCAGGCGCATGCCCGCCAGGGTCAGAAGGCTGGTCAACAGGGCCAGCCCGGCCACGGCCAACGTCAGAAAGTTCAGCGCAATGGTCACCGCGAATGTCCGGTCAAAGACGGTGGTTGAAAAGGCTTTCAGGCGGGCCTGATCCACGACCTGTCCCGGATCCAGGTCGAATGTTCGGATCAGGTCGTCCAGCACCTTTCCGACATCATCCTCGGTCATGCGGACGCCAAAGTTGGTGCGCCGCACCTGGGGCCAGATTTGTGTCAGTCGGTCGACCGGCATCAGGATCTGTCCCAGCGGATTGCCGTAGTCGGGATAGACCCCCAGCACCAGGCCCGGCCCGGCCTCGAAGTCCGCCATGGGGTCGCCCGGCCACAGATCCAACCGACGGGCAAGCTGTTCCGAGATCACGACCCCTTCGCCTGCCTCCATCCGGGACCAGGGATCGGCCACGGACGCCAGCAGCGGCCATTCGGTGCGATAGGTCGGGTCGTCGCGATAGCCGAACACTTCGACCGGTTGGCCCTCGATGCGCGTCTCGGCGCTCCAGATCGGCAGAACGCGCGAGACCTCGGGGCGGGCCAGCAGCCAATCGCGGATCAAGCCCGCCTCGGCCTGATCCCGACCCCGGACATAGGCCTCGGCTGCCAGCCGCCGGTCCAGCCAGTCCAGAAACGTCACCCGAAAGCTGCCTACCATGGATCCCACGCCGATATTGATCGACAACGCCAGCAACAGCGCCATCAACGCCATCGAAAGCCCCCCGATCTGGGCCCGCGTTTCAGCCAGAAACCAGCCGGTGACGGGTCCGGTCGGCAGGCGATTGGCCCAACCGATCAGTACCGACAGTGCGACCGGCAGCAACAGGGCCGCGGCCATCAGAAGGGCGGCGATCAACACGAAGGCCGCAAACAGGCCGTCTCCAAAAATGGCGATCAGACCGGCAATTGCCAGCAGCACTGCGCCCAGGCGGGCCTGAATGTCGAGTGCACGTATCTGAGCACCATGCCAGGCCTCGGTCAGGGCGGGGGCAAGCACGGGCAGTCGGTGCAATTTCAGAACCGCCGACGCAGCGGCGACCGCTGTGCCGGCCAGCGTCATGCCCAGGCCCGCCAGCCACCACATTGGCCCCAACTGCAACTCGCCGGGCACGGCCGCGCCGTAGAGCCCGCGCAGGCTGGCCGCCACGTCAGGCAGCAAAGCCGCTGCCATACCATAGCCCAACAGCATCCCGATCCCGCCCGACACCAACGCCAGCAACGCAAGCTCTGCCACCACCAGCATCAAGACCTCGCGCCGCGCGGCGCCGCAGGCGCGCAAGGTGCGGATCGTGCTGCGCCGCTGTTCGAACGCCAGCCCGATTGTGGCATGAACGATGAACAGGCCAACGACAAATGACAGCAACCCGAACGCGGTCAGGTTCAGATGAAAACTGTCCGTCAACTCGGCCACTTCCGCCCGGGCTGGCGGGCCAAGCCGGGACAGCCGCCCGTCCACGATCTGCATGAGATCCGGTATCCCCGCGCGCTGGTTGGGTGCGATCAGCAGCCTGCTGATCCCGGCCGGCAGCGTCAGCAGGTCCTGCGCCAGGCCGATGTCCACAATCAGGGTGTTCGGTGGGACGTCCGAATCGGTGATGAAATGCGGAAGGCCTGCATCCGCCAACAGCGCGGCGGTGTCAGGGTGTGCGATGGCCCGCCAGGGGGGTGCCAGGAACGCGCCCAACCCTTCGGCGTCAGCCAGCACC
This sequence comes from uncultured Oceanibium sp., assembly GCA_964459085.1. Classification (GTDB taxonomy): domain Bacteria; phylum Pseudomonadota; class Alphaproteobacteria; order Rhodobacterales; family Rhodobacteraceae; genus Halovulum. The sequence continues at coordinate 4,813 of CAYWND010000253.1, forward strand.
GCCGCGGCTCC
>CAYWND010000254.1:0-4819 GCA_964459085.1 uncultured Oceanibium sp.
CGGGTTGATGTTGGACTTCGACACCTCGACCTCGGGGTTCTTGGTCGAATGGTTCAGCCGCGTGTAGTGATTATGGGCCGCCACCGACAACGCACGCTTGGCGGTCTGCTGGCCGATGACATAGTCATCCAACACCTGGCAGATTTCCTGCGGGGTCGGCACCCCCTCCGACGATTTGACCAGATTGCTCTTGGTCTCTTCGCGGATGATGTCCATGCACAACTCGACACATTCATCACAGATGAACACGGTCGGACCGGCGATGAGCTTTCGCACCTCATGCTGGCTCTTTCCGCAGAAAGAGCAGTACAGCGTATTCTTCGATTCACCATTGCCCGATTTGCTCATGGTTCCTCCTCGGCCCTACGAATTGTCTTGCGCGCCACCCAGCGCGAAAGGCCCAAAGCATTCGCCGGCATTTAGCCATGTGATGCAACAGCATGACAAGCCTCAAGCACCACAAATTACGGCGATCCCGTCAAGAAAGCGTTGAGACCTGTAAACTATGGCTTTCACAGTTGCCGAAACGACCACACCGGCATGGCCATCCCGACCCTTATTTTCCTAATATTCAAAGACGATAACTGCCTTAACTGTCTTCGACCGAACGGTTGGTGACAATTTCGTCAACCAATCCCCATTCCTTGGCGTCCTCGGCCGTCATGAAGTTATCCCGATCCAGGGCCGTTTCCACCGCCTCGATGCTCTGACCGGTGTGCTGAACATAGATTTCGTTCAATCGATGCTTCAGGGCCTGCGTCTCGCGCGCATGGATCATGATGTCGGTTGCCTGTCCCTGGTAGCCGCCCGATGGCTGATGGACCATGATCCTGCTGTTGGGCAGCGTGAACCGCTTGCCTTCTGCGCCGGCGGCCAGCAGCAGCGACCCCATCGAGGCCGCCTGCCCGATGCAAACGGTCGAGATCTCGGGCCGGATGTACTGCATTGTGTCATAGATCGACAGACCCGAGGTGACGATGCCGCCCGGGCTGTTGATGTACATCGCGATGTCTTTCTTGGGGTTCTCGGCCTCGAGAAACAAAAGCTGGGCCACGATGACTGTCGCCATTTCGTCATGGACGGGACCGGACACGAAAACGATCCGCTCTTTCAGTAGCCGCGAAAAGATGTCGTAGCGGATCGAACCCCTCGCTGTCGTCTCGTCGACGGTGGGGATAATAAAATTCGTAAGCGGTGCGGTGGGGTCTGTCATGTGGAACCTGTTCGAATTGCCGACGGATGGCCTGCCATGCGTTGCTTTAAGGAATAGTGTGCAGCAAGGGGCTCTGCAAGGGCCGGCCTGTGCTATTGACCGCCAGATCCGTCGGGTGATTCCGTCAGCGTTCACGCGCCAGATACTCTGGGCTCAAAGATGGGTGGCCATAATGGCCGACCGGTCAGGGCACCGGGTAGGACACTTTTCGGCCTTTGATCCTGCCGGCCTGATCGGCCGACAGGGTAAGGATCTAACGTCGTGACCGACGGCGTCAGTCTTCGTCCAGGTCCTCGACCGCCTTTTGCAGCTCGTCCTTGGTCACTGACGTGTCTTCGACCTGGGCGAGTTCCAGGATGTAGTCCACGACCTTGTCCTCGAAGATCGGCGCGCGCAATTGCTGCTGAGCACCAGCGTTCTTCTGGATGAACTCGAAGAACTCGCGTTCCTGACCAGGATACTGACGCGCCTGGGCCATCATCGCCTGCTGCATCTCGGCATCCGAGACCGTAATCTCGTTCTTGTTGCCAAGTTCCGCCAAAAGCAGGCCCAGTCGAACCCTGCGCTCGGCAAGGCTGCTGTGCTCGTCCGTGGGCTCGATCTCGGGATGATCATGGCCCTGCACTTCGGGATTTTCCTCGTGCCACAACTGATGCGCGATCTGCTTGGCCTCGGTCTCGACCAGGCTGGGTGGCAGGTCGAACTTCACCAACTCGTCCAGCGCGTCCATCAGCTTGCGCTTTAGAACAGTGCGCGCCGCACCCGCGTATTCCTCGGCCAGACGTTCCGAGATCTGCCCTTTCAGCGCATCCAGATCCTCGGCACCGAATTTCTTGGCCAACTCGTCGTCGACCGGCGCGGCCTTGGGTTCCTTGACGTCTTTGACGGTGCATTCGAACACTGCTTCCTTGCCGGCCAAATGGGCGGCGCCGTATTCTTCGGGGAACGTCACGTTGACGTCTTTCTCTTCGCCCGCCTTCACGCCCACGAGTTGTTCTTCGAATCCGGGAATAAAGCTGTTCGACCCCAGGACCAAAGGATAGTCCTCGGCCGCACCGCCTTCGAAGGCCTCGCCATCGACTTTGCCCAAAAAGTCGATCACCACCTGGTCACCATCCTTGGACTTCGATCCCTTGCGGCGTGATTCGAAATGGTTCGCCGATCCCGCAAGGTTATCCAGCGCCTCGGACACTGCATCATCGTCAATCTCGGCAACCAGGCGCTGCAGCTTGATTCCGGAGAAGTCCGTGTCAGGCACATCCGGCAGCGCCTCGTAGGTCATCGCGACCTCGACATCGTCGCCTTCTTTCCAGTCCTCGTTCGTCATCTGAACGTCGGGCTGCATGGCGGGACGGTCCCCAGTGTCCTCGAAATGCTGGCGCATGGCGTCGTCGATGCTCTCCTGCATCGCCTCGCCCAGAACCGACTTGCCGAACATCTTTTTCATCAGTGCCGCCGGTGCCTTGCCCTTGCGGAAGCCTTTCATCTGAAAGTCTTTTCTGGCTTCTTCCAGCTTGGCGTTCACTTTGGCGTCCAGTTCGCCAGCGCTGACCGTGATGGCGTATCCGCGCTTCAAACCTTCGTTCAGGGTCTCGGTGACCTGCATTCTTCCAACCGTCCTTGTTCGTCGTTTTCTGGTGCGGATGGAGGGACTTGAACCCCCACGCCTTGCGGCACCAGAACCTAAATCTGGCGTGTCTACCAATTTCACCACATCCGCACGGATACATGCGCGCGCGAACCGCGCCGTCCCGGATCGGGGGACCGTCTAGCAGACGCTGGGAATGGGTGCGAGCAAAAAAATGCCCTCAATCCCTGCCAGAGTTGCACCAATGCCGGGAAACCTGCAAACTCAGGCCACAAATGTAGGGCAGAAAGCCCCAAGTGTTCGGAATGGGTGGTTCCGGCGAGTGAGAGTGAGGAGAGCGGTATGGTGGATGTAGTCGTTCCACTGTTGGATTCTGCACAGATAACTGCCGTTGATGAGGACGGCAATCCGGTTTCATTGGGTTCGGGGTCTCAGGGTACGGGCGAGCAGTTGCTCGACGCCACGATAACGCTGGATCCCAACGCGACTTTCAACTTCGTGGATGTTGTCGACAACGAGACCGGGTTCGATGATTCCGACGGCGGCCAACGGCTGATCGATCCAACGCAACTCGGGTTTGATGCAGGCAGCAATATCGACATCGAAGCCGAATACCAGCTGACACTGGAGGACGGCGACGGCAACCAATATCAAATCATTGGCGTCAGCGTGGGGCCCGGCTTCTCTAATGTTATCGGCTTTTCGTTCGTGGACGAATTGCCCCCGCTTGGTGTTCCGCTGACTGTTGTCGCAAACGCCGAAGGACCGGGACGACCGTCTACCGGCGAGGTCGAATACAGCCAGCTTGTCCCTGTGCCGTGCTTTACCTCTGGTGCGATGATCGAGACCGAAACCGGGCCCCGGGCGATCGACACGGTGGTCGAGGGTGACCGTATCGCAACGCGGGATCACGGGTTGCAGACCGTACGTCTGGTTGCCCGCACGACGCTGAGCCCTGAGCGTTTAGCGACCCATCCCGAGTTACGACCGATCCGGGTGGCCGCCGGCGCCTTTGGGCCGGGCCTGCCAAACCGCGACATGCTGGTTTCGCCCCATCACCGGCTGCTGCTGGCGGGCTGGCGGGCCGAGGCGATGTTCGGCGCGGCCGAGGTTCTTGGCCATGCCTGTGCCATGCGCAATGACAGCAGCATCACGACTGATCCGGCGCAGGGTGGCGTAACATACATCCACCTGCTTTTCGACCGACACGAGATCGTTTGCGTGGATGGCGTCTGGTCGGAGAGCTTCCAGCCCTTTGCCGGCGCGGTGAACGGACTGGACGACAAGGTTCGGGACGAGCTGTTTGCGATCATGCCACAGCTTCGCGTAGGAGATATGGGCGCACTGGCCGCGCCCGCGCGCCGGGTGCTGCGGGGTCGCGAGGTGCCCTTGCTGCGCGACTGACGTCGCGGCGTCGCAATCGCATGATCTTGGGCTACAGGTCCAGGTCGCGAAACACGGCTGGCAGCTGTTCGGGAATATCCTCGGCAATCAGGCCAGGACCGAATTTCAACGCGCATTCCACATGCAGCCAGGCGGCGGTTTCTGCCGCTACCATGGGATCAAAGCCACGTGCCAGAAGCCCGGTGATGAACCCAGCCAGCACATCGCCAGACCCCGCAGTGGCCAGCCAGGGGGCTGCACGATCGTAATGGGCCGAATTGATCGCCGCCTTGCCCGTCTGATCCGCGATCACCGTATCCGGCCCTTTGAACAAAACGGTACATCCCGCCCGAGCCGTTGCCTCGCGTGTGGCATCCACCTTTGAATAGGCCGGGCCTTTGGTGGCAGGCTCCGCCAGCTTGGCGTGGATGTCGGGAAAGAGGCGCGCGAACTCGCCAGCGTGCGGGGTCAGCACGCATGTCTCGTGGAGCATCCCGAACAGATCCCCCGGCGCATCCGCAAACGCCGTCAGAGCATCCGCATCCAGCACCGTCGCCCGCCCGGCCTCAAGCGCCACCGGCACGATCTCCCGCTCCCGCTCGACACCCAGCCCCGGCCCGAGGCAGAGCGCATTG
>CAYWND010000255.1:0-4802 GCA_964459085.1 uncultured Oceanibium sp.
CAGTCGTCCAGTTCGTCCACGAACACAGCACCTTTGTCGCGCAGGCCATCCACAACGAATTTGTTGTGCACGATTTCGTGCCGGACATAGACCGGCGCGCCCCATTTCTCGATCGCCATCTCGACGATCTTTATGGCGCGGTCGACACCAGCGCAGAACCCGCGTGGGGCGGCCAGATAAAGGGTCAGCGGATCAGGCATTCGGTGGGCTCCAGGGTCGGGTCGTGGGCGGAGACTACAGGGCCTTTTCCGGCTTTTCCAGATGCCCCGCGGCGACGCCGCGCCCACCCGCCCACCCCGCCGCGCCGCCGCGGGGCATCTGGAAAAGCCGGAGGGTGGGACACGGGTGCGACCTAGGCAGCGGGCTGGCCCAGATAAGCGGCGACATCGGCGAAGACGGCCTCGAACATCTCGGGCGTCAGACGGCCGGTGTTGGTGTTGTAGCGCGAACAGTGATAGCTGTCGAAAACCATCAGCCCGCCAACCTCGTGTCGCGCCTGATGCGCAAATGGGTGATCCGCCAGCCGGACCTGAAGCCCGCGCAGCAGACTGTCATGGGCGATCCGGCCCAGGCAGACGATGGCTTGCAGTCGGGGCAGGGCCGCGATCCTGGCCATCAGAAAGTCGCGACAGGTGTTGATCTCGGCCCCGACAGGCTTGTTCTGCGGCGGCACACAGCGCACCGCGTTCGTGACCATACAGTCGTGCAATTCCAACCCGTCGTCGACGCGCGCATCAAACGCGCCGTTGGCGAACCCGAATTTGGACAGCGTGGCATACAGCAGGTCGCCCGCGAAATCGCCGGTAAACGGCCGCCCGGTGCGGTGCGCTCCGGTGACCCCCGGTGCCAGCCCAACAACCAGCAGGCGCGCGGTATCGGGGCCAAAGGACGCGACCGCCCCCCCGAACCAGTCGGGGTGGTTTTGCGCAACCTCGCGGCGATAGGCCACCAGTCGCGGGCAGAGCATGCAACCCGTCGGTGCCTCGGGCGGCACGGCAGTCGCGTCGGTCATCACTCCGCTTGCGCAGGCTCGCGCGCGGGGCGGCCGATAACCTCTTTGAGATCTTCGAGCTCGATGAAGTTGTCGCACTGGCGGCGCAGTTCGTCCGCGATCATCGGCGGCTGGGAGCGAATCGTCGAGACGACCGACACGCGCACGCCCTGACGTTGCAGGCTTTCGACCAGCGGGCGAAAATCGCCATCGCCGGAAAACAGGACGATATGATCGACTTTGGGCGCCAGCTCCATCGCGTCGACCGCCAGTTCGATGTCCATATTGCCCTTGACCTTGCGCCGCCCCATCGAGTCCGTGAACTCTTTGGCGGGCTTGGTTACCATCATGAATCCGTTGTAATTCAGCCAGTCAACCAGCGGGCGGATCGGCGAATATTCCTCGGTCTCCAACAGGGCTGTATAATAAAACGCACGCAGTAATTTTCCCCTGCGCATGAACTCGGCGCGTAATAGCTTATAGTCAATATCGAAGCCCAACGCCTTTGCCGCGGCGTAGAGATTCGCCCCGTCAATAAACAGCGCCAGGCGTTCATCCCGATAAAACATCAAGACACTCCTGGTGTGATTAGGCCTTTTCTCCCGGCGAAAACGGCCTACAAATGTGACAACGGAGGGACACTATTCTTTCCGTAACAGAGAGAAAAGACCAAAAAGACCGCAAAATGGATTGCTTCATTGCGTTGGGCTCGAACATGCCCAGGGACCGGCAGACGCCTGCGGACGTGATTTCGCACGCGCTGTGGCACTTTGCGGGCGAGGGACTGGAGATCTTGCAGCAAAGCGAGTTCTACCGAATTCCAGCCCATCCGCCGGGGTCAACCCCGGACCTGATCAGCGCGGCGGTGCACGTGCGATCCGACAAGTCGCCTGATGGCATCATCGAGTGCCTGGCCCGGATCGAAGCCGCGTTGGGTCGACCCGTCCGGAACGGGACAGATCGCTATACCATCGACCTGGAGTTGGTCGCGGCCGTGGCCCTTGTCCTGCCGGACGAGATCACGGTGCGCGAGGCCATGTCGATGGAACCCGAGCCTGACATGCTGGGTATTGCGCCCAAGGGCGGGACGGTTTTGCCGCACCCTCGGCTGCATGTCCGACCGGATGTACTGGTGCCGTTGGCGGCAATCGCGCCGGATTGGCGGCATCCTGTGATCGGCGCAAGCCCCGAAGAGATGCTGTCGGGGCTGGACCGCAACGCGGTCGTTAGTGTCGAGGCACTGGGCGAGATCCCGCCATTCACCCTGGGGTAGTCACCCTGACCCGCAGCCGTCGACGGGTCAGGGACCGGCAAGCTGCGAGTGCGCCCGATCCCGTCGGGGCGAGTGCCCGAACTGCCGTTGAAACGCATGCGTCAGGGCTTCGCCCGATGCATAGGCATAGCGGCGGGCAACGGCCTGAATCCGATCCCCGCGGGCAATGTCCTGCCGGGCCAGAACAAGTCTCCAGCGCCTAAGATACTGTGCTGGCGTCTCGCCCACGGTTGTCCGGAACACCTCGGCAAAGCGGCTGCGCGACAGCCCGGCAAGCGCCGCGAGGTCATCGTTCCGCCACGCCCGCCCGGGGCTTTCATGCATTGCGACAATGGCGCGGCTCAGGCGCGGGTCGGCCAGTCCCGCCAGAATACCGGCCTCGGCTGTGCCGCGCTCCAGCGCTGCGCGCAGGAACCGGACCACCAGCACCTCGCCCAGTCGGTTCATGATCGAGACGTGCCCGCACCGCGTATCGCGTCCTTCGTCGATCAGCACCTGAATCAGCAACGCCAGTTCGTCATCGCGCGGCACGTCTACCGCGATCCCGTCGGGCAGCGCGGTCAGCAGCGGATTGCTCTCTCCGCCCCAGGCCATGTGCGCCGAAAAGGCGACGTCGTCGCCCTCCTCGGACCGCGGACCGTTGGGATCGACCAGAATGCGCCAACCACGATCCCCCCCGGTGTTGCGCACAATGACAAAGTTTGCCTCAGCCGCCCCAGTGGGCGTCACGGTCAGGGCAAAATGGTCCAGCAGGGCGGATAGGCGATCGATCTTGCGCATTCAGGACTTTCTATCAGGTATTCGGGACATAATCCCAGAGAAATGCTGGTATCGAGGTCGAAAGTCAACCCAAATCCCCGAGGAACCCATGCTGCTGCCACGCCAAAAAACCCCAGACCTTGCGCTGCCGACGCTCGATCACGGGAACTTCGATCTTGCCGCCGAGACTGCCGAGCGCGGGACAGTCATCTGTTTCTATCGCGGCCTGCACTGCCCCATCTGCGCGAACTATCTGACCGAACTGGAACGCCGCGTTCAGGACTTTGCTCAGCGCGGGGTTGCGACCATCGCGATCAGTTCGGACGGCGAAGAGCGGACACGCGCGATGGCCGACAAGATCGACGCAAAGTCGCTGCGGTTCGCTTATGATCTGCCGCTGTCCAAGGCCCGCGAATGGGGCCTCTATATCTCGACGTCTCGTGGCAAGACCTCGATTGGGATCGAGGAACCCGCGCTGTTCAGCGAACCTGGCCTTTTCATGGTGACGCCCGATCAGTCGCTGTATTACGGGTCGGTCCAGACAATGCCATTTGTGCGGCCGCATTTCTCGGAACTGGTCAGTGCGTTGGATTTCGCGATCGAGAAATCCTATCCAGCGCGCGGCGAGTATACCGGGCCCGTCTGACCCGGTACGTCAGACGCCAGGACTCTTTGCAGTAAACACGCGGATGTAGTCGCCGGGGGTCGAGGCGATCCAATCGACCCGAATGCGGAAAGGATTGTCGGGGTCGATCCAGACCCTGTCCTCCCATTCCAGCCCGCGCAATCCGGGGCTGAGATAGATCACATCCGTGTTGGCCAGGAAATCGGTGGCGCGCAGGGTGGGTGTCTCGGTCGCGATGCCCAAAACGACGCTGTCGAATTCTACCCAACCTTTCTGGCTGGTGCCGGGGCCGGGATCGAAAAACACGTAATGGCTGGCCACCACCGTGCCGCGCGCGATCACGGCGCCGATGTCCACGCGCAGATCGCGGTCCAGGGTGATGTTCTGATCCTCGTCAAAGGCATAAAGACCCGGGCGTTGAAACGTGTCGTCGCCCACCACCAGACCTTCGCCTGCCGCCAGCACCTCGAACCCCGCGCCCGCAGCACTGCCCCCGGTGACTGCGCCGCCCAGTACGGTTGCGGCGGCGGGTCCGGCGTGCATCGCGAGCGCCAGTAGGAAGAGTTTCGCGGTCATGGCTGCACGCTAGCATGCCCGGCCCGACGGTGCCCCTCACATTTGCGGAACGGCCATTGTCGTTTCGCCTGCACCACCATAGCGTCGCGCCATGGGCGCCGATCGACCGTTTCTGGGCATACTGCTGATGCTGGGCTTTTGCATCCTGGCGCCACTGGGGGATTCGATTGCCAAGATCCTGGGCGGGACGATCCCGCTGCTCCAGCTACTGCTGGTGCGATTCGGGATGCAGGCGGCGCTGCTGCCGTTCACATGGCGTGCGGCGACTATTGCCGACGCCCGCATCCTGCGCCTGACGCTGTGGCGGACCCTGCTGCATATCGTCGGCATAGGGGCGATGTTCACGGCGCTGCGGTTCCTGCCGCTGGCGGATGCGATCGCGATCGCCTTTGTGATGCCGTTCATCATGCTGCTGTTGGGCAAGTATGTCCTGGGCGAGGTTGTGGGCGCGCGGCGTCTGGCCGCCTGTGTCGTGGGTTTCGTCGGAACCCTGATGGTCGTGCAGCCCAGTTTTGCCGCCGTGGGGTCGCCCGCGCTGCTGCCGCACTCCAGGCGATGATCGCCGTGACGACACAGCG
>CAYWND010000256.1:0-4798 GCA_964459085.1 uncultured Oceanibium sp.
CTGGACGCAGCACTGCCTGGGCACCCGCTAGAGGCCCTGTCTGACGAAGTGGCGGTGGGCCGCGACGACCCTGCGGCCCTGGCCGTATGGGAGGCACACCTGGCGCGGATGGCGGCGCTGGCAGCCAAGGCGCGCACAGCGCGGCCTGACCTACGCCTGTCCTCGCGCGATCCCTGGGCAGTGCGCCTGGTGGCGCTGGTTGCCATCGGTGCGGCAGCACTCTTCGCGTCGGCCCCGCCTAAGCTTGATGTTGCCAGCGTTCTGGGCGGCGGCGGTGAAGGGCAAATTGCGACCGGTCCGTCTTATGAGGCTTGGGCCAATCCGCCTGCATATACGGGCAAGCCGACGCTCTATCTGGGTCCGGATTCGGCTGACGAGCTGGAGTTGCCTGTCGGCACCGAAGTGACCTTGCGCGTCTATGGAGATGCCGAAGGCCATGCGTTGGGCGAAACCGTCTCGGGGGTCGGGGTTCAACTCTCGACCCTGACCGACGGCATCCAAAGCGCGACCTTTACTGTGGCACAGTCTGGCACGTTCGCAATCTCGCGCGATGGGGCGGAACTGGACGCCTGGGCCATCACCATGCTGCCCGATGCCCCGCCCGAAATCGCCCTGGACGGGCCTATCGAGCGGGCGGTCAGCGGTGCGATGGAGGTGTCCTACACCGCCCGGGATGACTACGGGATCACCTCGGCGCAGGCCGAGGTCGTGCTGGATCTGGACCGGGTCGATCGGCGTTTCGGCCTGGCACTTGCGCCCGAGTCGCGCGAGACAATCGTTCTGGACCTGCCGCTGCCGCTATCCGGCGGCACCGAAGAGATCGAGGAAACGCTGGTCGAGGATCTGTCCAAGCATCCGTGGTCGGGCCTGCCGGTAACTGTGCGGCTGACGGCATGGGATGCGGCCGAACAGAGTGCCGAGACCCTGGGCGAGACGAACCTGCCCGGTCGCCGCTTTTTTGACCCGTTGGCGCGCGCAATCGTGGAACAGCGGCGCAACCTGCTTTGGTCGATCGAAAATGCGGGGCTGGTCGATCAGATGCTGCGCACGATCACGCATGCGCCGGAAGGCGTATTCGAAAACCGTGCCGCTTATCTGATGACCCGCATGGCGCTGCGCCGTCTGGGATATGCGGGCGAGGACGGATTGACCCGCACTGAACAGGACGATGTTGCCGAGCTGTTATGGCAGGTCGCCTTGCTAATCGAAGACGGGTCGTTGTCGGACGCGCGCGAGCGACTGCGCCGGGCGCAGGACCGCCTGGCGGATGCCCTGCGCAACGGCGCGACCGAGGAAGAGATCGCCGAGCTGATGCAGGAGCTGCGCGAGGCGATGCAGGATTACATGCAGCAGCTCGCGCAAGAGGCGATGCGCAACCCGCAGGACCAGCAGGCCCAGAACAACCAGGACACGATGCAGCTTAGCCAGGATCAGTTGCAGCAGATGCTCGACCGGATCCAGGAACTGGCCGAAAGCGGCCAGCAGGAAGCTGCGGAACAGATGCTGGAGCAATTGCGCCAGATGCTGGAGAACCTGCAGATGCAGATGACCCAAGGCGGCCAGCAAGGGCAGCAGCAGGGCCAGCAGATGATGCAGGAATTGCAGGACACTCTGCGGCAGCAACAGGACCTCGCGGACGACAGCTTCCAGGAGTTGCAGCGCCAGTTTAATCAGCAGCGACAGGGTCAGCAGCAGCAACAGGGACAACAGCAAGGCCAGCAACAGGGCCAGCAAGGCCAGCAGGGTCAACAACAAGGTCAGCAGCAGGGGGGACAAGGTCAACAGGGGCAACCGGGTCAGCAAGGCCAGCCGGGGCAGGGCCAGGCGGGCCAGCAGGGTCAACCGGGCCAGGGCCAGCAAGGGCTGAGCGCCGAAGATCTCGCCCGCCGCCAGGACGCACTGCGCCAGATGCTGAACGACTTGCGTGGACGTCTGCCGGGACCCAGCACTCAGGAGGGTGCGGAGGCCCGCGAGAGCCTGGGCGAGGCCGAGGATCAGATGGGCCGTGCCGAGGAAAACCTGGGCGAGGGTGACTTACCGCGTGCTCTGGATCGGCAGGCTGATGCGTTGGACGCCCTGCGCGAAGGTATCCGCGGCCTGGGCGAAGAGATGCAACAGCAGGCCCAGCAGAACAATCAGGGCGATGCGGGGCAAGCGCCGGGCGAAGGCTTCGCCCGCGACAGTCGCGATCCCCTGGGGCGGCCTTCGGGAAGTCGCGGTAACATTCGTACCGACGAAACGATGTTGCCAGGCGAGGATGTGATGCGCCGCGCACGAGAGCTGTTCGACGAGATCCGCCGCAGGGCTGGCGAGCAGGGCCGTCCCACCGAAGAGCTGGAATATCTCAAACGGCTGCTGGACCGGTTCTAGACAGGCCCTACCACAAGCGGCCGCTTGTTCGGCGATCAATCATAATGGAATGTATGTTGGGCCTTCGTCGCGGCGAAAGGCGTGATCCGACTGTGACGGTCTGATTATTCCGCAGGAGCCTCGCCCGTGCTGGCCGCGTTGGTGATCTGGGCGATGGCGTCGGCGCCATACTGTTCGTAAAGCGATGCGACCTGATCGCGGCCGATATCCACGTATCCGGCGAACATCTCCAGATAAGGTCCAATCGGTGGATAGGCGCCAGCAATAGAATCTTTACCGACATACAGGCCCGCGCCTGCGGCACAGACCACGATCGCGGTCAAAAAGCCTGCGCGCATATGACCGCTGCGTTCTGCAGCCGCGACGCTTTCATACTCTTCCAGCACGGCAGCAAGCTTGGTCTTGGCTGGATCGTCCTTTTCCATCCCAACCAGACCGCCAAAACGGCGCTTCTTCTTTTCCGACCCCTCCCCGGATTTGGAAACCACATCGGTCCCACCGGCCTCGCCGCCCTCGACCTCGATCCCAACGGATTCAGCGGCCTTCTTAAGGTTGCGCTTCTGCGACAGCGCCGGGCCGTCCTGGGCCTCGAAATCGCCGCCCTCGATCGCGATCTGCTCGCGCAGGGCGCTCAGGATTGCATCCTCGTCAGGCGATTCGTCCGCAACCTCTTCGATCGGGCCTGCCGAAGGGGCTTCGAACCGTCCGCCGGTTTCACGGCTGCGGACCTCGATCTCTTCGGCCACGGCAGACTTGAGGGCGTCACGTTCCTGCGTCGAAAGCTGCTCCGACGGTCGGGCGCTGGGCGTATCCAGCCTTAGCGGCGGTGCCTTCTGCGGTTCCTGCAGCCACACATGCTCGCACGTCGAACACTGCACCTCGCGCCCCTCTTCGGGAAACAACGAGGCGTCGACTTCATACTGCGCGGCGCAGTTCGGACAGGTGATGCGCATATCCCCACCATCTTTTTGATACTTTTCAAGATACCCGCACCAATTCTGACCGACTCTCCCGTGCGTTGCAAGCGGGCCTTTGGATGCGGACCTGGCAGGCGGCTGAGCGACGCACGGCGTCGCCCGGGCTTGATCCGTGCGCGCGGCGATGCCAAGACAGCAGTCCTAAACCCCTGGACCGCTGGCGGAGCCCCGATGACTGCCCTGATCTTTGTGCGCTCGCGCCTGTTCGATCTGATGATGTACAGCACGATGCTGGTTATGGGCATCGTGCTGGCCCCAGCGGCAATCTGGTCCCGCGACGGCGCGTATTGGGCGATGAAGCTCTATTGCCGGATAACCCTGTGGCTTTTGCGGGTAATCTGCGGGCTGGACTATGAACTGCGCGGTACGGTCCCGACCGGAAACGTGATTGTCGCGTCCAAGCACCAGTCTTTCATGGATATTCTGATCCATTTCCGGGACCTGGCCCGGGCCAGATTCATCATGAAAAAGGAACTCAGCTGGGCGCCGATCCTGGGGCTGTATGCCATGCGCATCGGCTCGACCGCGGTTGCACGCGGCAAGCGGGGTGCGGCGGTCAAGGACATGGTGCGCGACGTCGAAAAGCAGAACGCGGTTCCGGGACAGCTGGTGATCTATCCACAAGGCACGCGGACCCTGCCGGGGCAGCAGTTGCGCTACAAGGTCGGCACCGGTGTTCTGTATCAGCGGATGGGCGAGATCTGCGTCCCGGCGGCGACGAATGTCGGCGTGTTCTGGGGACGGCGGAAATGGCTCCGGCGACCAGGCATCGCTGTTGTTGAATATCTGGAGCCGATTCCCACCGGACTGGAGCTGGAGCCGTTCATGGAGTTGCTGGAGGACCGGATCGAGGCCGCGTCAGACAAGCTGCATCACGAGGCCGGGTGGCGGCCAGACGCCTAGGCGACCAGCGCCTTCGAGCCCATATTCAGATACTTCTGCCGCCGTTTGCTGCGCAGCTCGCTCTCAGGGATCCGGTCCGCCTCTTTCAGCATTTCACTCAGCGCTCGGCCCACATTTTCGATCGTGGTGGTCCGGTCCCGCTGCGCGCCACCGACGGGTTCGGGAATGATCCGATCGACCACACCAAGCTGCGACAGGTCCTGCGCGGTCAGGCGCAGTGCCTCGGCAGCCTCGCGCATCTTGTCGCTGTCCTTCCACAGGATCGAGGCGCAGCCCTCGGGGCTGATCACCGAATAGATGGAATGCTCCAGCATGGCCAGGCGGTCAGCGGTGGCGAACGCCACAGCCCCGCCGGACCCACCTTCGCCTGTGATGACGCTAAGCAGGGGTACGTTGATCTCAAGGCATTTCTCGGTCGAGCGCGCGATGGCTTCGGCCTGACCGCGCTCCTCGGCCCCCTTGCCGGGATACGCGCCGGGCGTGTCGATCAGGGTTATGACCGGCAGGCCGAACCGGTCGGCCATGTCGATCAGCCGGGTCGCCTTGCG
>CAYWND010000257.1:0-4783 GCA_964459085.1 uncultured Oceanibium sp.
CGCACTTCCCGCGGACCACGCCAGCGCCCCGACCGCCCTCGGCGGCGATCTCGGCGCAGGTTTCCTTGCGCACCAGCGCGTTGAACCGCGGCGCCAGCGTGCCTTCGTCCGCGCCCGGATCATGGGCCAGCAACGCATCCGCCATCGCCAGCCCCAGGACCCGGTCGCCCAGAAATTCCAGCCTCTGATTGTCGCGATGCCCCGCCCCGGACAGCGACGCATGGGTCAATGCCTCGATCAGCAGCTTGGGATCGCGGAAATTGTGCCCCAGCCGGGTTTGGAACGCCTGTTGTGCGGGGTTCAGTTTCACCGGATCACTCCACCGACTTGAAGAACCGGTCCCCCCGCCAGGTCCAGAAATAGAGGATCGAGGTTCCAGCCGACGAGAACATGATCCTATCCGCGCGACCGACAAGGTTTTCCAATGGGACAAAACCGACGCCGCCGGCAGCGGGCGAAAACCGGCTGTCCAACGAGTTGTCGCGATTGTCGCCCACGAAAAAGAACTCGCCCTCAGGTACCGTGAATGGGCCCTTGTTGTCGCCCGATCCGTTGCCGATGTTCAACGTCTTGTGGGTCGGCCCGTCGGGCAGGCTTTCGTCGAACTGTTCCTTGATGCAGTCGCCGCCCAGACCGACGGCCCGGTCCCTCAGGCAGCGTGGAAAGGATCGCAGCGGGCCCTGTTCCAGATAGGCCTCGACAAAGGTGCCATCTGCGTCCCGTGGCACCGGGGCACCGTTGATATAGATCTGAGCGTCGCGGATCTCGACCGTGTCGCCAGGCAGCCCGATCAGACGCTTGATATAGTCCTCGCCGGTTGCGGGATGGCGGAACACCACCACATCGCCGCGCGCAGGGTCGGACCCCAGCAACCGCCCTTTTGAATCCTCGAACGCGCTGCACACATTGAAGTCGCGCCACGAGGGGCAGGAATAGGCCGAATAGCCATAGGCGAACTTGTTGACGAACAGGAAATCCCCGATCAGCAGCGTCGGTTTCATCGACCCCGATGGGATCCAGAACGGCTGAAACAACAGTGTTCGGATCAAGCCGGCCAGCAGCAGCGCGTAAACCAGCGTCTTGATCAACTCGATGAACCCGCCACCCGCGGATTTCGCGTTCTTGGCCATCTGCCCGATTGCCCTGCCCTAACGAAGAAACACGGGCGCTTGTCGCGTGTGGGGCCGTTCAAGTCAAGCGTCGATGGGCAGCGCCTCGATCACGACGAAGGCCTGCGCCCAGGGGTGATCGTCGGTCAGCGTGACATGGATCACCGCACGGTGCCCGGGCGGGGTCAGGTCCGCCAACCGCGCGGCCGCCCAGCCGGTGACATGCATCACCGGCTGTCCGGTGTTCAGGTTTGTCACCGCCATGTCCTTCCACGCAATCCCCATGCGCAGCCCCGTGCCCAGCGCCTTGGAACAGGCCTCTTTCGCGGCCCAGCGCTTGGCATAGGTTCCCGGCGTGTCGGCGCGGCGTTCGGCCTTGGCCTGCTCGGTCTCGGTGAACACACGGTTGCGGAAACGGTCACCAAACCGATCCAGGACACCCGAGATGCGGTCGATATTGCAAAGATCGGTGCCGATGCCGATGATCACTGCGGCGCTCCTATCCTGGTAATCTCTGTCCGTGTCTCGGGCGGTGACAGGCGTACAGGAAACGTACAGCATGTGTGCCGCTCTGGCGCAAGACCGGTCGCCCGCGCATTTACTCGGGTGTCTGTTCGTGGCAGATCAACGCGCTTTCTTCGGGCGTCAGCGCGACATCCAGCAAACCGCAATACGCTGCGCCGTCACGGGTCTGGTGATATCGGCAGGTACGGCACAATCCAAAGGGGCGGCCTCCGCGAATTTCCAGTAGTTCAGAGAGCAGTTGCGCAAGTGTCTGCTCGACCTCCGCACGCTGATGCGCGTCCAGCCCCTCCATCGCGGACGAAAGACCACGGACCGCACCGGCCGTCTGTCTGCCCGCCGGCGTCAGATCGTAGCTGATCGATCGCTTGTCCGTGTCCGACCGCCGCTCGGCAATCATTCCCTTCGCGACGAGCGCCTTCAGCGTCTGCGAGATCGTGCCACGGGTCGACCCAAGGTAGTCGGCCACATGACTGGGCGCGCGCGAAAACCGATTGGCCCGCGCAAGATAGTCCAGCGCCGCGGCCTGGCTGGGGTTCAGATCCCCGGCCCAGGCTTCGGCAGCGTCAAGGCGGGCCAGTCGTTCGATCAGCGCGCGCAGATGGGATGTGTTTCGGGTCATGTCTTAATAATAGCGACTCAAAATTATCTTGCAATAGTTTCGAGTCGCTACTAATCAGAACTCACGATGATTCGAACCAGGAGACCGACCATGAAACTGCTGACATCCACCGCGCTGGCCCTTGGCCTGGCCGCACCAGCCTTTGCCGATGGTTCGCACGCCGCGCATCAATCGGACGCGATCCGATCTGACGCGGACGCGGCCTCGGTTGCTGCGTTTGATATCCTTGCCGCCCACGCACACCGCGACGGAAACATTGTCACTTTCCACATGACCACGAATGGTGCCGCCGGATCGGTAACGCCGGACGCCACTGGCAATGTCGGCGGATCCCAGGTCCTGTCCTATGTCTGGCCGACCTCGCTGGATCCGTCGGCCGTAGGCTTTGAAGGCGGGACCGGCATCCTGGCACTTGCCGCCACCAGCCACCCCGATTTCGACGACACCCCGCTCTATGACGAAGACGGCGACGGGGATCTTTCGAATGACGGTGCGGTCTGGCACAGCCACTGGGTTGTCCTGACCCCGACCGAGGCCTGCGGCCCCGGCGCGCTGGCGGTGCGTGACATCGCCCAAGGGGAAAGCCCCGCCCTGCCAGCGACCTGGCCGGGTTTTCCGATCTTCATCGACAGCCCGGGCTTCAGCCCGGTCTTTGACGGCCCCGAGATCAAGGTCAACGTGGTCTTTCAGCCAGGGACCGAGGTTGCGGGCGCAACCTATGACGGCGTCACCTCGGCCCTGCGCGTCAACGAGCAGATCCACGCGCCATTGCTGTGTGTGACAGACATCTTCGACATCGCATCCGGCGACCTCAGCCTGCCGGGCCGCATTCAGTGATCACCCGGCGGGCGCCGACACGAAGGCTGGCGCCCGCTGGGACCACACCAGCAACCCGCCGGGCGTGGACACTGGCCCGGCCCATAGATCGACCCTGCAATTCCCTGGGGGCCCAAAAAGCGACGGATTGGTGTACCTTGTTCGTAACAGCCGTAACCGCCATCTTAGCATGGGAGGACGCCAGATGATCGACCGACGCAACTTCAATGCGGGCCTGGCCACCGGACTTGCCGCCGCGTCCCTGCCGCGCCGCGGATTTGCCCGCACGCCCTATCGCGGGCCCAACGTGGTTCTGGTGCGGTTCGGCGGCGGGGTGCGCCGGGCCGAGACTATCCACCCGGACACAACCTATGCGCCTTACCTGGCCAAGGTCCTGACCGAACGCGGCGTTCTGATCCCCGATCTGATGATCGATCAGCTTGCGGGCGGCAACACCAGCCATGCCGAGGGCACGCTGAACCTGCTGACCGGCCGTTACGAGGCGTATCGCGATGCGGGCTCGGGCATCCTGGACGACCGGCTGGAGCCGACCGAACCGACCCTGTTCGAGTATCTGCGCGAGGCCTACGACCTGGCCGCGCACGAGGTGCTGCTGATCAACGGCGAGGACCGCCCGCAGGAGGAGTTCTTTACCTACGGCATGCACGGTCACTACGGCATCGCCTTTCGGTCCGAGATGCTCAGCCTGCATCGCTTCAAGCTCTATAAATTTGCCCGCATCCTGGAAGAAGGCGGATTGACCGACGAGGCCCGGGCCAAGGCCAAGAAGGCTTATGCCGATCTGCTGGCCGCAGACCGACGCACGATCCAGCCCGACCAGTCCGCGCCGGTGCAGGAGTTTTGGGCCCGATGGCGCGCGCATTACGGGGATGACGGGTTCAAGAACCCGCGCGGCGACCGGCTGCTGACCGAACTGGCGCTGCGGGCGATGGCCGAGCTCAGGCCCCGGCTGATGATGGTCAACTACCAGGATCCCGATTATGTGCATTGGGGCAATGCCTCGCACTACACGCGCGCGATCTCGGTCATTGACGAGGGGCTCAGGCAACTGGTCGCCTTTGCCGATGCTGATGATTTCTACCGCAACAACACGGTTTTTGTGGTCACGCCCGATTGCGGGCGGGATGCCAACGGACTGATGTCGGTGCCCTTCCAGCACCATTTCAACACCCGTTCCGCGCACGAAGTCTGGGCGTTAATCTTCGGCACTGGGATCTCGCGCGGCCGGGCCATGGACGGGCGGCGGGACCAGACCGCGATTGCCGCGACCATCGCGGGGCTGATGGGGGTCGATGCGCAACGGGCCGAGGGCGATCCGCTGTCGGGGCTGTCGGCGTGACCGACGTCGCGACCCCTTCGGCCCATCGCGGGCCGCTGCGCCGGTTTCTTCTGGCCATCTGGTCGCTTGTGCTGGGCGGCATCCTGGCAACCAGCGCTGTGACCTCGGTCGTCCTATTGGGCTGGCTGATGCGGCTGATGCGCCGCGCCGCGCTGCGGACTGCAGGCCTGACGGTAACCGAGGCGGATCTGCCCAGATGGGTGCTGGGCCCCGCGGGATCCGGCTGGGCCGCCCGTCTGTTGGGCGGGCTGGCGGGCAATATCCGCCTGGGCGTGCATGCCACGCTGTCGACGGCGGTGTTCATCTTTCCCGTCGCCGCGTTCTGGATGTCCAGCTGGTGGGCAGGCTGGGAAA
>CAYWND010000258.1:0-4780 GCA_964459085.1 uncultured Oceanibium sp.
GTCCAGGTTGTCGACGATATTGGTCAGCGCGCCTGCATCCCGGCCGATGCGCACCGCCCGCGCGTCCAGCAGGGCATCCTCGTTGGCGCCATAGACCAATGCCGCACAGACCGCATCGCCCGGTTCCAGCGCGCGTTCGATCAGGGTCAGTCGCCCCTCGCGCGCCCACTTGCGCACCACGTCATCGGGGTCGGTGCCGAACACCACGATCCGCGCCTCGGTCTTCAGCAAAAGACGCAGTTTCGACACGGCACATTCCCCGGCGCCGGACACGACGACACGCCGCCCGCGCAGGTTCAGGAAGACCGGAAAATGACGCATCGAAGAATTCCTTCCGTTGATTGTCCAAAATATAGTCCAAAATTCCTTAAAGTGGCGATAGTCTCTTGTAATTAAGAACAAAACATCGCAATCCTGACGGCAGGCAGGAAATTCTTCCACTTTACCGGAGAATTCGGAATGGCAGTCGCCCTTGACCCGCTCGACAGGAAAATCCTCGCAGCCGTGCAAATGGATGCCTCACGATCCCTTGATGATCTGGCCCGCGAAGTCGGGGCCTCGAAGACGCCCGTGTGGAATCGCCTGAAGAAACTCAAGGCATCCGGCGTGATCCGCGATCAGGTGATGGTGCTCGACCCCCAAGCCCTTGGTCTGGATGCCTGTTTCTTTGTCCTGATCCGCACATCCGAGCATGACGCTGACTGGCTGGCCCGGTTCATGGCCGCGCTGCAATCCCTGCCCGAAGTGGTCGAGGCGCACCGCCTTGCAGGCGACATCGATTACATCCTCAAGGTCCGCGTGCCCAATCCCAAGGCCTATGACGACTTCTACCGGGCGCTGATCTCGCAGGTCTCGATCTTTAACGTGACCTCGACCCTGTCGATGGAGGAGATCAAGGCGACGACCGCCCTGCCACTACCGACAGAAGACGAGTTGCCTGCGCGTCGCCGCCCGGCTACTCAGGGCGCATGAGATCGAGCCGCGATACAACTCACCTATGCACCGGATCCTGTTAGGCCTCCTGGCCGTTTTGATCGTGCTGGTCGTGCTGCGCGCCAGCCCCTGGGACCGCCGGACCGCTGCGGTGCGCCTGGACACCGGACAGGCCTCGTCCACACTGTCACTGGACGCGCTGGACCAGGTTTTGACGGGGCTGCTGACCCAGGTCTACACCGCCTTTGGCGAGATCGACGAAGGTGCGATCTATGACGGGCTGGCGCAGGCTGTCTCCGAGGACATCATCGCCGATCTGTACCTGCAGCGCCGCCTTGCCCAGTTGGTCGAGGCGGAAGAGGGGGGAAAGACCGAGATTCAGGACGTGGACCTGATCGAGGTCACGTTGGTCGACCGCACAGATGCGGGCTATGTCGC
Source organism: uncultured Oceanibium sp. (assembly GCA_964459085.1). Classification (GTDB taxonomy): domain Bacteria; phylum Pseudomonadota; class Alphaproteobacteria; order Rhodobacterales; family Rhodobacteraceae; genus Halovulum. Next base: position 1,372 of record CAYWND010000258.1, read on the forward strand.
TGATGCCAGGTGGGAAGTACTGGGTGTCGTCGGGCACGAGGAGCACCGCCACGAGCGTCTGAACGCCTACACCGCACGCCTGACCGTAGGCCCCGCAGGCGGCGAGTGGCGTCTGACCGCCTTCGATCTGGATCGTGTGGTGCGCGAGGATGTGCCGCTGTTCTTCGAGGGGTTCGAATGATCCAGGTGCGCGATCTGGACTTTGCCCGCGCCGATGGCGGGTTCCGCCTGACCGTCCCGGCGCTGGATGTGGCGCCTGGCGAAAAGGTCGCGATCGTCGGCCCGTCCGGCACCGGCAAGACGACCCTCTTGAACCTGTTGTCCGGCATCCTGGTGCCGGATGCCGGGCAGGTTCAGGTCGACGGCGTCCGGATCGACAGCCTTGGCGATGCCGCGCGGCGGGCCTTTAGGATCTCGACCATCGGCTTTGTCTTCCAAAGCTTCGATCTGGTCGATTATCTCTCGGCGGGCGACAACATCCTTTACCCCTACCGCATCACCGACCGGCTGACCCTGGATGCCGCATCCCGCGCCCGCGCCCGGGATCTGGCCGCCAGCGTCGGGCTGGCCGACAAGCTGATGCGCAAACCCGCAGCCCTCAGCCAGGGGGAACAGCAGCGTATCGCCATCTGCCGGGCCCTGATCGTGCAGCCCCGCGTTCTGCTGGCGGACGAGGCGACGGGCAATCTGGATCCCGAAAACAAGACGCTGATCCTGGATTTGCTGTTCGATCAGGCCCAGCGCCACGGCGCCACCCTGGTCGCCGTGACCCACGATCATGACCTGCTGCCGCGCTTTGACCGGGTGATCGACTTCGCTGACTTCCGGGGTGGGCCCGATGACTGACGCGCTGTATCTGGCCTTCGCCTACCTGCGGCACAACCTCGTGCGCAGCCTGGTGATCGTTGGAGCTTTTGTCCTGATCCTGATCTCGCCCGTTGTCACGCGCCTTGTTCTGAATGCGGCCGAGGCGCAGTTGTCGGCCCGCGCGCAGGCCACGCCCCTGATGATCGGGGCCAAGGGCTCGGCCCTGGATCTGATCATGAACGGCCTCTATTTCAGCGCTGACAGACCCGAGTTGATCACGATGGCCGATGTCGATGCGGTCTGGGACAGCGGTCTGGCCATCGCCGTGCCTCTCTATGTCCGATATACGGCCGGCGGCCAGCCCGTGGTGGGTACGACGCTGGACTATTTCAAGGCGCGCAACCTGACCGTGGCCCAAGGTCGCCCCCTGGCGGTGTTGGGCGAGGCTGTCCTGGGCGCAAGCGCCGCGCGCAGGCTGGGGCTGGGGCCGGGGGATCTGCTGATTACGGATCCAGAAAACCTGTTCGACCTGGCCGGGGCTTATCCGCTGGAATTGAAGGTCGTTGGCGTGCTGGGCCCCACAGGATCGGCTGACGACACCGCCGTCTTTGTCGACATGAATACAGCCTGGGTAATCGACGGGTTGGGCCATGGCCACGATGACGTCGTGGCAGCAGATGCGGTGGTGGCGACGGACGGCGGAAACCTGACGGCCTTTGCCGGTCTGACCGAATTTACGCGGATCACCGACGACAACATCGACAGCTTTCATTTTCACGGATCGCCCGACAGCTACCCCGTGACCAGCATCCTGGCGGTTCCATGGGACAAGCGCAGCGAAACCATCCTGCGCGGGCGCTATATCGCGCCGGATCGGACCCGGATCGCGGTTGTACCCGGCGATGTTATCCAGGGGCTTTTGTCCACGATCTTTCGGATCGGGCGCATCCTGGACGCGGTGTTTTCGGTCGTAGGGCTTGCTGCAGTGGTTGCAATCGGTCTGGCGCTCTATTTGTCGATGCGCTTGCGCAAGGCGGAAACCGACACCGCATTCCGGCTGGGCTGCCATCGCTCGATGATCGCCCGGCTGCTTGCGGCCGAAGTCGCGGTCCTGTCAATTGCGGCTGCGGCGTTTGCGCTGCTTGCGGTTGCGATCATCCGACCTCAGATACAAGACATAGCCATTTGGCTGGTCACCACACAGGGATAGAGATTTATGAAAACTGGATTTCTGGCGTCCGCGTTTGTGATGGCACCTGCGATTGCGTTGGCACATTTCGGTCTGCTGCTGCCGTCCGCCAACATGGTCGACGACTCGCAGGATCGCGACACGACGGTCACTGCGGCGTTTGTCCACCCCTTCGCCCAGACGGGCCTGGATCTGGTTACGCCGACAAAGCTGGGTGCCTGGCATAACGGCCAGTACCGTGACCTGCTGCCTGACGCAACCGACACGACCTATCTGGATGCCCCGGCTTTTCAGGCACCCTACCGCCTGGACCTTCCGGGTGTGCATATCTTCACCATGGAGCCTCAGCCCTACTGGGAACCGGCCGAGGACGTGTTCATCGTGCACTATACCAAGACCTATGTCGCGGCCTTCGGCGATGATGCGGGCTGGGATCAGCCGGTGGGTCTGAAGACCGAGATACTGCCTTTGACCCGGCCCTTTGGAACATGGGAAGGCAGTCTATTCCAGGGTCAGGTTCTGCGCGACGGTCAACCGGTTCCAAACGCCGAGGTCGAAGTCGAGCACCTCAATACCACCGGCGTCGGGATGCCGTCCGAACTGATGGAAACACTCAGCGTGCGTGCCGACGAAAACGGCCGGTTTTCCTTTGTTGCCTCTGCGCCCGGATGGTGGGGATTTGCGGCACTGACAACAGCGGACTATACCCTGTCTCAGGACGGCGCCGACAAGGACGTTGAACTGGGCGCGGTCATCTGGGTGAAATTCGAGGACTGGCCATGAGGTACCTGCTTGGACTTGCCATCGCGACAATGATCAGCGTTGCGCCTGCGACGGCGCACAGGCTGATCATCTACGCCTATGCCGAGGCGGGGGATGTGGTGGTCGAGTCCAAGTTCTCGAACGGGCGGCTGGCGGTTGCGGGCGAGATCACCATTGCAGACGCCGAGGGCGCAGAGTTGCTGTCGGTGCCGATGGCGCCGACGGGCACGACCCGCATCCCGCTGCCTAAAGACGGCAGTGACGGCATCACGGTAACCGTCACCACCGATCAAGGCCATTCCGACTATTGGGTCCTGACCCCGGCGGATCTGGGTAAGGTCGCGCAATGAAGTTGTTGCAAGTCATCGCCGTCGCCCTGGTGTCAGCCTATTCAGGCGTGGCGGGGGCGAACCCGGTCCGCGTCGCCGCGGTGAACGCGCCGTTGGCCGATTTTGCCCAACGCATTGCCGGTGACCGAGCGCAGATCGTTGTCGTTGCCGACGCAGCACATCACGAAATCCGCCCCTTCGGCGGCCTCGGCCGGCGTCGGCGCGGCCTTGCCGCCATGCTCCTTCGCCCAGGCTTCGGCCTTGGCCGCCGTCCGGTTGTAGACGGTGACCTCCTGGCCAAGGCGGGCCATGAGGTCGCCGC
>CAYWND010000259.1:0-4770 GCA_964459085.1 uncultured Oceanibium sp.
CGACCTCTTCTTCAAGGCAGAACGCGACTATTGGATGCGCCGGAACCGCGCCGCTCGCGTGCAGCACGCCGATCGGGCGAGTCGCGCTGACGGCATCGAGGTCAGCGCGCGTCACCCGGCGGTCGCCGTAGTAGATGGGGTCCAGCGCCCATCCCGATATCGCGGCAACAGGGTCGCTCATAAACGGCGAGACCCTGTTGTGACCTTTGCGCTCGCCTTCCTCCGCCCTGTAGATCACCGTGTCTTCCTTGATCGTGACCATGACGACAAGCTGATCCAGCGTTTCGGGATCCACTGCAGTCGGGTCGTCTGAAAGGAGAACGAAATCTGCAAGCTTTCCCACCTCGATAGAGCCCTTGTTGTCTTCTTCGAAGTGTTGCCACGCGGGCCAAAGGGTGAGTGCCTTCAGCGCTGTGGTCACATCGACCCGGTGATGCGGGCCAAGGATGTCGCCCGAGCGCGTACGACGGGTCACGGTAGCATCAAGGATGCGCATACTGTCCGGAAAAGCCACGGGCGCATCGTGATGCGAACCGAACATCATGCCCCGTTCGCGGAGCCATCCGGTCGGTGAAATGTTCTCCGCATTGACGGGACCCACGGTGTGGTCGCGATGCCAGTCGCCCCAATAGAACGTGTGCATCGGGAAAAGCGAGGGGAAAACGCCGAGCGCCTTGTAGGCGTCAACCTGATCTTCGCGCAGGAACTGGCCGTGGATCAGGACCGGGCGGTTCCCGGGATCGCCATACTTGGCCTGCGCGGCCCCCAATGCGGCGATCAGCATGTCCGAGGCGCCCTCGCCGTTTGCGTGGGTCATGATCTGGAAGCCGTTTTCGTAGCACCAGTTCACGGCATCCTGAACCTGCTCCATCGTGACCGCGGCGTACCCGGAGTACCCCGGCGCGTAGGAGCCCACCGGATCATAGTAGGGCCGATCGCGAAGGGCCGTGAAACCTTGGGGAGACCCGTCAATGGTCAACTTGCAGCCGCCCACGCGGACACCGTCGACATAGTCCATCGAGACATTCTCACCGATATAGTCCCGCGCCTCGAGGACGTCGGGGTAGGCGACCACGTCCACGGGAATGCGGCCTGCCGCGGCCATCGCCTTTAGCGTCTCGACACTTTCGGCCGAAGACCGCCCGTCTTGTGCGGTTGTGTAGCCGAAGCTCGCCCACAGCTCCGCGCCCGCGACAGCGAAGGCTGCGAAGGCCTCTGGCCCAAGGTCGCTCAGGACAGGCGCCAGAGCCGCGAAAAAGGCGTACTCTTCCAGTACCCCGTTGGGCTTGCCGTCCGGGCCGCGCTGGATCACCCCGCCAGCGGGATCCGGCGTTTCGGCGCCGTAGCCAGCCATTTCCAGCATCTTAGAGTTCACAGCCGCGAGATGGGCAGACTGATGGATCAGGATTACCGGCAAATCCTCCGAGACGGCGTCCAGATCGTCGCGGTTTGGGTGACGCAGTTCGGCAAGCTGGGCGTTGTCGTAACCGAACCCTATGATAATGCCCGACTGCTCTACGGCGGCCGCATTCTCCTCGGCCCAATCTCGCAGGGTCTGCTGCAAGCTGGCGATGTCTGTCACATTGCCGTCGGGTGGTGCCAGAAGATTGGCCGAAAGGGCCTGAAGCCCCCCGATCATGACGTGACCGTGGCTGTCGACAAAGCCCGGAACCATGGCCCGCCCTTCAAGATCGAACACTTCGGTGTCCTCGTCTTGATGGGCAGCCACGTCGGCGAGGTCGCCGACGGCGAGGATGCGACCGTCCTTGACGGCAACCGCTTCTGCTGTCGGCTGGCCATCGTTGATCGTCAGGATCGGACCGCCGGTGTAGATTGCATCAGCCACCTCTTGGGCGACTGCGACCGTGGTCGACAGGATGAACGTCGTGGCGCAGGCTGCGTAGAGATTTCGAGGAATGGAAAAATTCCCCTTGGAAATGGAATCGCGCAATATTCATTTCAGCATCGGTATAGTGACTGCAAAATGGGCGTCGTGCCGACTTCTGGTTGTCGGCTGGTGCCTGACTATCTCCAAGGCCGCCTTGCTCAGCGCGCCGCTACCCGGGTCCCCAACCACACCCAAAAGCTCGGCCCATATCCGGGGCCGAAAAGCAGACGCTCTCCCGCCTGCTGGCGCGTGCTGTGGTCTAGCGTCTTGATCCGGCGCGCCCGTAGGATGGGTGTATTCACCCATCTCCCCGCCTTCGGACCCGCCCCGAAAAATTAACGGATTCTCGGAAAATCGGGGCTGTTGCCCCTAGCAAACCCCTATCAAATCCCTACCAAACTCCGCATCGGAAAGTTTGTTGAAATTCAATTCCTTGGCAGGGTATCTTCACGCGCCCGACCACACTACCCGCAAAGGGTTAATGTTAACTTTTTCGCCCGAATTCAGAAAATCAGGCCACCGTCGTCATCATCCCCCGTCTCGGCCAGCAACACACCGAAATCGGGGATCGTGATCGCCCGGGTTCCCTCCAGTCCGATCACCCCGTCAGCCCGCAGTTTGGTGATCTGGCGGCTGACCGTCTCGATCGTCAGGCCCAGATAGCTGGCCATCGCCTCGCGCGAGATCGGCAGCTCGACATGGTGGATCTCGGACGGGTCCTCGACCCCCGGCAACCGGGTCCGGCGGGCCACCAAGGCCAGCAGGCTGGCAATCTTCTCGCGCGCGGTCTTGCGGCCCAAAAGCAGCATCCACTCGCGCGCCGCATCCAACTCGTCCAGCGCCATTTCCAGCAGCCGATCCGCGATGTGCGGGGTGCGGTGCACCAGGTCCTCGAACGGCTTGCGGTGAAAGCAGCACAGGGTGACATCCGTGATCGCGGTCACGTCGAACTGGATCGTCTCGCGCCCCGGCCGCCCGATGAAATCCGAGGGCAGCAACAGGCCCACCATCTGGGTGCGCCCGTCCTCCATTGACCGGTTCAGAACGGCAGTACCCGACACCACCGAGGCCACGGTCGACAGCTCTTCGCCGCGCAGCGCAATCGTCTGCCCGGCCGCATAGGACTTGTAGAACTTGATCTTCTCCAGCGCCGCCAACTCGTCATCGTCGCATCGCGCACAAACGGCGCGATGACGGATCGGGCAGTCCGAACACTGGACTCGGAATTTCAGCGCGGTTGTCATGTCCCTCCAGACTATTGATGTAGATCAAGGCGCGCAATGGCCGCCAAGGTACTTAGGGATCATGACCGATCTCGAACACCTTCGCCGACATGGACTTTTTGACGCAAAGGTCCCCCGCTACACCAGCTATCCCCCAGCGAACAAGTTCTCTTCGCACCTCAACGCAGAGCGGCCCGAAGCCTGGATTGCCGCCATGCCTGCGGGGGCCGAGATGTCGGTCTATGTGCATATCCCGTTCTGTCGCCGGTTGTGCTGGTTTTGCGCCTGTCGCACCCAGGGCACCCAGACCGATGCGGTTCTCTACGCCTATGTGGACACGCTGAAAGCCGAGATCGCGATGATCCGCGAACGTCTGCCCAAGGACGCTCGGATGGCACGGCTGCATCTGGGCGGAGGCACGCCGACGATCCTGCCCCCCGACCTGCTGCGCGAGCTGATGTCGGCGCTGGAGGCGGCTTTTCCGTTGGCCGCCCCGGCCGAGATTTCGGTCGAGATTGATCCGACCGAGATCGATCAGGACCGCATGGACGTGCTGATGGCCTTTGGCCTGAACCGGGTCAGCATCGGGGTGCAGGATTTCGACCCTCGGGTCCAGCGTGCGATCGGCCGCGAACAAAGTCTGGAGGTCACCCGCGATACCCTTTCGGCGTTGCGTGCAATGGGTGTGCGCAACGTCAATATCGACCTGCTCTACGGTCTGCCGTTCCAGGACGAGGCCAGCCTGCGCGCCACGCTGGACGATGTCATCGCGCTGCAGCCGAACCGGATTGCGTTGTTCGGCTATGCCCATGTGCCGTGGATGTCGAAGCGCCAGGTGATGATCCCCGACGATGCGCTGCCGACAGCCGAACAACGGTTTGCCCTGTTTGGCGCGGCGACGCGCCGCCTGATGTCTGACGGTTATGCCCAGATCGGGATCGACCATTTCGCCCAGCCGGGCGACGGGCTGTGCACCGCCCTGGAAGAGCGGCGATTGAACCGGAACTTCCAGGGCTACACTGATGACGGGTTGAGCTATCTGATCGGGTTGGGCGCGTCGGCCATCTCGCGCTATCCGCAAGGCTACATTCAGAACCACAGCGCGACCGCGATCTACAATCGCGCGGTGCGCGACGGACACCCGGCCTGGGCCCGCGGCTGCGAGTTGAGCGCCCGCGACAGGGTGATCGCGCAGATGATCCAGCATATCCTGTGCTATGCCCGTATCGAGGCCTCCCAGATTGTCCCGTCGCAGGATATGGGCCGGGCCGAGATTGAGGCGGCTTTGCACGACCTGCACGGCAGGTTCGCGGATGTGACGTCTTATCGTGGTGGCATCTTTTCGATCACGCGATCAGGCCATGCCCTGTCGCGGATCATCGCCGCCTCGCTGGACGACACCCACACCTTCGGCCAGGGCCAGCACTCGATGGCCGTTTGACGCTCAAGTTGGCAGTTCACCTTCGCGGCAAGCGGCGCTAAGGTCACGCGAAGTGTCATGAGGGAACGGATTAGCAGTCCATGACCGCCACCGGCGATTTGTTCAGTCTAGAGGGTCAGCGCGCGCTGGTGACCGGGTCTTCGCAGGGCATAGGGTTTGCCCAGGCGATCCGACTTTGCCGCGAATGCTGTGACCATCACACAGCCCGACCAGATGAC
>CAYWND010000260.1:0-4744 GCA_964459085.1 uncultured Oceanibium sp.
ATTGCGCCAGCGGCAGGTCTCGAAAACGCGCGTTTTGTACAAATCCTTGATCGGGTTGTAGCCGCCGTTCATGTCGCCGTAGATCGTGGCGTAACCGACCGCGACCTCGGACTTGTTGCCGGTGGTGAGCAACATTTCGCCGAACTTGTTGGACACCGCCATCAGCAGAACGCCGCGCAGGCGGGACTGGATGTTTTCCTCGGTGATATCCGGTTCCGCCCCGTTGAACAGCGGTGCCAGCGTGCTGGTCACGGCGGCACGGCTGTCCGAGATCGGCAACGTGTCCAGCCGGCAACCCAGCGCCTGCGCCACGGCGCGGGCATCTTCCAGCGAGTGTTCGGAGGTATATTCAGACGGCAGCATCACGCAGCGCACGTTTTGGGGGCCGATGGCATCGGCGGCGATGGTCGCAACGATCGCGCTGTCGACACCGCCCGAGAGGCCCAGCAGAACCTTGGCAAACCCGGCCTTGCGCAGGTAGTCGCGCAGCGCCTCGACCATCAGGCGGTAATCCTGTTCGATCACCGGCGGGGGGACGTCGCGGCGGCCCTCGACCGCGGCCCAGCCGCGATTGGTCAGGGTGAAGTCGATGTGTTCGACGCATTCGTCGAACACCGGAAGCTGCACCGCCAGGGCGCCGCCACGGTTCAGCACGAACGAGCCGCCGTCGAACACCTGGTCGTCCTGGCCACCCACCAGATTGAGGTAGACAAGGGGCACGTCGTTTTCGACCACGCGGCTGACCATGTGGGTCATGCGCTGGTCGTACTTGTCGCGATAATAGGGCGATCCGTTGGGGACGATCAGGATTTCCGCCCCGGTTTCGACCATGGTTTCCGGCACATCCTCGTGCCAGCCATCCTCGCAGATCGGGGTGCCGACGCGCACGGCCTCGATCTCGAAGGGGCCCGAGATCGGCCCGACGTCGTAGACCCGCTTTTCGTCAAAGACATGGGTGTTGGGCAGGTGGTGCTTGCGCGCGACCGACAGGATCGCACCGCCCTTGAGGATGTAGTAGCCGTTGTAGAGCTTGCCATCCTCGGTCAGGGGGCCGCCGATGCCCACGGTCGGGCCGCCCTTGCAGCGTTCGGCCAGCGCCTGGATATGGGCCATGGCGTCCGCGACAAAGGCGGGTTTCAGCACGAGGTCCTGGATCTGGTAGCCGGTGATGAACATCTCGGGCAGGATCAGCATGTGTGCGTTCGCGTCGCGGGCCGCAAGCCAGGCGTCATAGGCCTTGTCGGCGTTGCCGCCAAGGTCCCCCACGGTGGGGTTAAGCTGCGCCAGGGTCAGGCGGAAGGTGTCGGGCATCACGGCGCTCCGGTGCACTGTCACAGCCCGCATATATCGCGGGATATGACGTGCGCAAGGGTCGATGGGGCGTGCAGAAGTTCTGCAAAGGTGTTCACGATTGCCCCGTCTGTGTTGGGAATGTGCCACGACATCGACACATTCAGCTATAAAAAGCGTTGTCACTGGGTGGCTCAGAACCTAACATCCCGGCAAATCTGCTGGGGTCCGAGAGGCACGGGCCCAGTCGCGAAATACCAATGAACAGGCGCAGCAAGGCCTGGCAGATCGAGGATCGTCGTGTTGAACAGGAAATTGATCTCAGTACTCGCCCTTGCGGGAATGGTCGCCGGCCCTGCCCTAGCGCAGGATGGCGACGTTCAGACGAAGCAGTACGATACGGGCGGCGTCTATACCGGCGAGTTCAAGGACGGCAAGCAGCATGGCCAGGGCAAGTACACGCTGCCCAATGGCTATGAGTATGAAGGCAACTGGATCGACGGACGGATCGAAGGCGACGGGGTTGCCAAGTTCCCCAACGGGTCGGTCTATACCGGTCAGTTCGTCAATGGCCGCCCCGAAGGCGCGGGCAAGATCGTGTTTGCCGATGGCGGCACGTATGAAGGGTCCTGGGCCGAGGGCAAGATCAACGGGTCCGGGGTGGCGCTGTATGCCAATGGCGTGCGCTATGAGGGCGAGTTCCGGGATGCGGTGCATCACGGGCAGGGAACCATGACCTCGCCCAACGGGTACGAATATGTCGGCGCCTGGATCAACGGCGTAAAGGATGGTGACGGCAAGATCACCTATCCGGACGGCGCGGTGTACGAGGGCCAGATCGCGCAGGGCGTGCGGTCGGGCGAAGGCACGCTGACCATGCCGGACGGTCTGACCTATACCGGTCAGTGGGAAGGCGGACAGATCAACGGCACCGGTGTTCTGGTGCAGGCCAATGGCGATCGCTACGAAGGTGCCCTGGTCAATGGCCAGCGCGAGGGCGCGGGCGTCGCGACCTATGCCAGCGGCGACATCTACGAAGGTGCGTTCCTGGCCGACCAGCGTCACGGCGAGGGGACGTTCACCGGCACGGATGGCTATAAATACGTCGGCAACTGGGTCGAGGGACGGATCGAAGGCGAAGGCGTCGTCAACTATCCCGACGGGTCGGTCTATGAGGGCTCGTTCAAGAGCGACCTGGCTGATGGGATCGGGAAAATCACCTATGCCGATGGGTCGTCCTACGAGGGGTCATGGGTTGCTGGCGTAATCGAAGGCAAGGGGATCGCGCGCTACGAAAACGGGCTGGTCTATGAGGGCGAGTTCAAGAATGCGCGCAATCACGGCATGGGTACGATGACCTATGCGGACGGGTTCACCTATACGGGGATGTGGAAGGACGGGCTGCGCGATGGCGACGGCACGGCGACCTATTCCGACGGTACGATCTACGAGGGGACCTTTGTCGCGGGTCAGCGCGAGGGCACCGGCACGATCAAGATGACGGACGGGTTCGAGTATGCCGGTGGCTGGCTGGCTGGCGAGATCGACGGCGAAGGTGTTGCGACCTATCCCAATGGCGACCGCTATGAAGGGTTCTTTGCAAAGGGCCAGCGTCAGGGCCGTGGCAAGATGGTCTATGCCTCGGGCGAGGAGTACGATGGCTATTGGGCCCGGGGCGAGCAGGCCACCCAGGAAGAGGCCGAAGCCGCGGCTGCCGAAGACGCGGCGGCGTCGGGCAACTAGTCCACTATTCATCGAGGGACGGGGACGACGCCCACCGTCCCTTGGGCGTAGCGTTCGGGTCAGCATCGGTTGGCCCTTGCCCTGCAGACCGCCAACAGCCCTAGACCCGCTGGCCGGTATCGAGGCGGGTCAGAATCTCGGCAGCGGAGGTCAGGGTCGCGTCCTTTTTGTCATCGGCCATCCGGTCCCATGTCCGGTACATCTGCGCCAGTCGGGGATTGCCCTGCAGGCGATCGCGGTTGCGGATCAGAAAGTCCCAATAGAGCGGGTTGAACGGGCAGGCGCCGTCGCCGTGCCGGGTTTTCACCGAATAGGCGCAGGTCCCGCAATAGTCCGACATGCGGTCGATATAGGACCCTGAAGCGGCGTAGGGTTTCGAGCCCAGAAGGCCACCATCGGCATACTGGCTCATCCCGATGGTGTTGGGCGCCTCGACCCATTCGTAGGCATCCGTGTAGACCGCAAGGTACCATTCATGCAGCGCGTGTGGATCGACACCCGCGATCAGTCCGAAGGTGCCCGTCACCATCAGGCGCTGGATATGGTGGGCATAGCCGTGCTCGAGCGTCTGGCCGACAGCGGCCGAGACGCAGGCCATGTCTGTGGCCGATGGATCCCAGTAAAACGCAGGCAAGTCGCGGGTCGCCCCCAGCGCGTTGCGCGCCAAATAGTCGGGGCCTTCGAGATCGTAGATCCCGCGCACATATTCCCGCCAGCCGAGGATCTGGCGGATATACCCCTCGGCCGCATTGATTGGCGCGTGGCCCGCGGCCCATGCAGCTTGCGCCCGCTGGCAGAGATCGAGGGGGTCCAGCAGCCCTGCATTCAGATAGGTCGACAGGACCGAGTGATAGAGGAACGCCTGGTCCCGCAACATCGCATCCTGAAAGTCCCCGAAACCAGGCAGGGCATCGCGAAAGAACACATCTGCGGCGGCCAGCGCCCCTTGCCGGTCGGTCGCCAACCAGAACGGGCGCAGGGTGCCCGGGTGGTCGGGAAAGGCACGGTCGACCAGATCCAGCACTTCTGCCGTGATCGCGTCCGGCTTGTGCTGCAAGGGGCTGGGCATGAATAGATCGCCACGAGCGGGCCGTCGGTTGTCGTGGTCATAGTTCCACTTGCCGCCCGCCGGCTGGTCACCGTCCATCAGAAGACCTGTCCTGCGGCGCATCTGACGATAGAAGTATTCCATGCGCAACTGCTTGCGCCCCTCGGCCCAGGACTGGAATTCGTCACGGGAGGCGATGAAGCGATCATCGGGCAGGACCGTCATGTCCAGCGGGCAGTCCGCAAGGCGCGCCCTTAGCCGCCACTCGCCGCATTCGGTGGCGAACACCCGGGTGGTGTCGTGCTGGGTGGCGCGGCGCAAAAGCTCGGCCTCGATCGAGGGGCCGGTTTCGGGGTCGTCGAAGCGGCTGTAGGCGACGGTCCAACCAAGGTCGCGCAGCTGCGCCGCGAAATGGCGCATGGCCGAGAAGGTGAAAGCGATCTTTTTCTTGTGGTGGCGGACATACGTCGCCTCGTCCCGAACCTCTGCCAAGACAACGACATCGCGGGAGGGGTCCGCCGCGCGGAGTGCGCTGAGATCCGGGGACAGCTGGTCGCCGAGGACAAGGACGAGGCGCCTCACCAGGGGATGTCCCGACCCGCGTAGTCTAGGAACCGCCCCGTATGCTGTGGGCCGAGAGCGGAAAGCACCGACAGCAGATTG
>CAYWND010000261.1:0-3324 GCA_964459085.1 uncultured Oceanibium sp.
CATTCAGATCGACGCAATACTTTTGCAGTGCGGTTTCTTCCGCTTGTTTGTCGCCACCCGGCTCCGCCTGTTCCTGCACCTCATCGGCGCCCTGGACGGGGCGGCTTTCGCCATAGCTGGGGTCCTTGGCGACGCCGTGCGAGATATAGTTGACCGCGTCGTAACGGGTCATGTCCTGTTCCTGCAGGAAATAAGCAGCGTGACTTTCCCGTTCGGCAAAGATCGCGACCAACACGTTCGCGCCCGTCACCTCGGTCCGACCAGACGACTGGACATGTATCGCCGCACGCTGGATCACACGCTGGAATCCGGTTGTCGGCGCAGCTTCGGACCCGTCGATATCGGAAATCAGGCTGTCCAGTTCCTCGTCCAGGAACTTGGTCAGCGACTGCCTCAGGTCCTCCAGATCCACGCTACATGCCTTCATTACGCGCGCGGCATCGGGCTCGTCGATAAGGGCCAGCAGCAGATGTTCCAGTGTCGCCAGTTCGTGCCGGCGCTCGTTTGCTAGGCCCAGCGCGTTGTGAATGGCTGATTCCAGGGTGCTCGAGAATGATGGCATGCCATGCGTCCTTCGCTTGAACCGAGGGCAGGGGATACCGCCCCCAGTCGGTCCATCGTGACCTCAACAATATAATTTCGGCTTTATCGTCGGGGCTTCAAGGGAATTTTCCGTGATTGGCCCGGATTTTGTTCTTCTGTCGCCGTGATCCTTCAAGCTGCCGCGATTGAATGCAGCGATGTGCAAGGATCGTTCAGTTGTCACATAAGCCGTGGCCGCGCCCGCGCAAGGGCGGGGCTGATGGGCTTTTCAACAAACGGCGGAACCACATATTTTGCGATGGTACCGCGCCCTGACATCAGCCCGCCACAGCGCTATCCGTGGTCGGTGTCATCCGGTCAAGATTGCGCCATTGGACAAGCTCGGCAATCACCGAGATTGCAATCTCGCGGGGGTCGATGGCCCCCAAATCCAGGCCCGCAGGTGATTTAAGCCGTGCAATATCCTCTGCATCCAGCCCCTCTTTTTGCAGTTTCGCGCACAGAACATCAGCTTTTCTACGGGAGGCCACCATCGAAATCCGCCGCGCCGGGCTGCGGATTGCGGCCCGCAATGCATCCAGATCGCGGGTGCCCTGGCTGGCAACCACAACGAAATCCGCAGCACAGATGCCCAGGCTGGATATGTCTACCCCGTCGAACCGCGCAGCCTTGTGGTCGAAGGCCATCTCGGACGAGACGGCAACGCGGTACCCCGCCAGCGCACCATGTTCGGCAACTGCACGGCTGATCGGCGTGACACCGAAGACCACCAGCAAGGGGGGCGGTCGGAAAGGCTCGATCAATATGTCAACGGTTCCACCCGAGGGGCAGCCGCTTTTGTAGACCTCGGCGCCGTCCTCGTCGACGATGTCCACCACCTTGCCGGACGGCTTCACCCGGATCACCCGGGTGTCACCAGCGACCAGCGCCTGCGCCCCGGCGGCCAGTACCGCGCGCCGGACGCAGGCCCCACCCAGGTGCCCGATAATCTCGCCACCTTCCGTCACGGCGGCCTTCGCGCCAGCCTTGGCCGATGTGACGTCTGCAGTGCGCACAACGGTCGCCACGCAGAACGGGTCGCCAGTGCGACGCAGGTCATCTATGGTATCGAAGATATCAAAGCGTCCCATAGCAGATCACAGCCTTTCAAACTCTGGCTCCAACGCGGCCAAGGCCTCGATGGTGTTGGCGGGCAGATGCGCGTCCAGATGGGGCAGGGCCGCGGCAATCGAAGTGGCGACGGGGGCGTAGTCGCGCCAGCCCATCAAGGGGTTCAGCCAGACGATCCTGTGTGCCTTGCGCCGGATGCGAGCCAACGCACCCGCCAGAACCTCCGGCGATCCCGTGCAATAGCCGTCTGATAGGATCACTACCACCGTTCGCCCGTTCAGCGCCCGCGCAGCGTGGCCGTTCAGGAACGTCTCCAGCGAGGCCCCGATATCCGTGCCTCCACCAAAGCCTTCAGCCATCAGACTAAGGCGCGCAGCAGCCCGCAGCGTGTCCCGGTCGCGCAGGGCATCCGTAACGCGCATAAGGCGGGTGTGGAACAGGAATGCATCCGCCGTTGTATCAGCATCGACCAGACCCTTGACGAAGGCCAGGAACACCCGCGCATAGACGGTCATGGATCCGCTGACATCGCAAAGCGTCACGATCCGCAGGGGGCGGTCCGGGCGGCGTTGACGATAGAGGTCGATCGGTTCGCCCCCGCGCGCGAGGCTGGCGCGTTGGATGCGGCGCAGATCCAGCGCCTGACCCCGGCGCGACTGCTTGCGACGGCGCGACCGGCGATCCCGCATGGCGCGGGCCAAGCGGGTGGCAGCGACCTCGGCCTGGCGCAGGGTTTCGTCATCCATCAATTCGCGCAGATCGCGTTTTGTAAGGTTGTCCGTTCGGGTCGCTATCAGTCGACCGTCCGTGCCCTCGGCCTCGCCATCGCCGCTGCCGGGTGTGGTGTCAGTGGTGTCGTCGCCGCCGGTCTCGGCCCCGTCGAAATGTGGTTGCCACAGCTTGGGCCGGGCCGACTGTACACGGATGTGGGCGCTGGATCTGTCTTCGCGCTGGCGCCCGACATTGTACCAGTAGGCGTCGAACAGGTCGTCGAATTTACGCCAGCCTTCGGCATCCGGCGCGAACACCGCGCGCAGCGCCAGTCGTGCCTGCGCGGGGTCGGCGGCGGACACATGCGCCAATGCAGCCAGTGCGTCACCTGTTTCCTTCGGTCCCAGCTTCATCCCGTTCATGCGCAGATGCGCGACAAATCCGGCCAGTCGATCGGCCAATCCCCCAGCCCGGGTTGGGAAGCGGGTGATCTGCATCAAGCAACCTTGCCGATCAGACGACCCATCACCTCGGCAGGGGCGGCATCCCGGTCGGCGGCCGTTTTCAGCAAGCAGACCAGCGTTGCCTGAACAGTCGCCGGATCGTCCGCGAGATCATTCACACCCAGACCCGACAACGCCGCCGCCCAGTCCAGCATCTCGGCGATGCCCGGTTTCTTTTCCAGGTCCTCGCGGCGCAATGCCTGCACAACGTCCACGATCTGGCGCGCCAGCTTCGCCTCCAGCCCTGGCGCGCGTTTCGCCAGGATCGCGAGTTCTGCATCGCGGTCTGGATAGTCGACGAAGGCATAAAGGCACCGACGACGCAGCGCATCCGACAGGTCGCGGGTGCCGTTGGCGGTCAGGATCACGACAGGCCGCGACGCAGCCGTTATCGTGCCAAGCTCGGGCACCGTGATCTGGAAATCGGACAGGATCTCCAGCAAGTAAGCCTCGAATT
>CAYWND010000261.1:3334-4733 GCA_964459085.1 uncultured Oceanibium sp.
GGTCAATCTCGTCGATCAGCAAAACCGGTGCCTCGGGCTGCGAAATGGCTTCGAGCAATGGCCGCTTCAGCAGATACTTCTCGGAAAAAAGCGCATCTTCGGACGCCCCATCCGCCCGGATCGCCAAGAGCTGCCGCTGATAGTTCCACTCGTATATCGCATGAGAGGCGTCCAACCCCTCGTAGCATTGCATCCGGATCAAGCGCGCCGATTTCACCTCGGCCAGCGCCTTGGCAATCTCGGTCTTCCCGACACCGGCGGGGCCTTCCAGCAGCAGCGGGCGGCCCAGCGAAAGCGCCAGGTGCAGCGCCATCGACAGACTCTCATCCGCGACATATCCTGTCGCGCCCAGCTTGGTCTGAATGTCCCTGTGGCTCATAGCTCTCCCAAGAGGCCTCATAGCCTGACGAGGCCCCCGATCTTCGTGGGTCGGGGGGGGCGGGTCAAGCCCGACGCCCCGCGCCTGTCACCCATGCAATCCCAGATCGCGCGCGGTTTTCCAGACCCGCCAGTGATCGTGCGGCATGTGGCTTTGCGTCAGGCCGAAGGGCCGGAATGCGTCATGCACCGCGTTCGAGAAGCAGGGCACCCCTCCGACATTGGGACTTTCACCCACACCCTTGGCCCCGATCGGGTGATGCGGGCTGGGGGTCGTTGTCCAGTCGGTTTCGTATTCCGGTGTCTCCCAAGCGGTTGGCACGAAAAAGTCCATCAGCGTGGCCGTCTTGTGGTTGCCCATCTCGTCATAGGCAATTTCCTGCCCCATCGCGATGGCCAGCGCTTCGGTCAGACCGCCGTGAACCTGGCCCTCGATGATCATCGGGTTGATCCGCGTGCCGCAATCATCCAGCGCATAGAACCGCCGGATATCCATCACCCCGGTGTCCACGTCGATATCGACCACGCAGACATAGGCCCCGAAGGGATAGGTCATGTTGGGTGGGTCATAGTAGCTGACCGCCTCCAACCCCGGCTCCAGCCCCGGGATCGCCTGGTTGTAGGCGGCAACGGCAATCTCTTTCATGGTTTTGAACCGCTCGGGCGCGCCCTTGACCACGCAGCGGTCGACGTCGAATTCCACGTCGTCGTCATGGACCTCCAGCAGATAGGCCGCGATCATCTGCGCCTTGGCGCGGATCTTGCGCCCGGCCATCGCGGTCGCCGCCCCGGCCACCGGGGTGGACCGAGAGCCATAGGTGCCCAGGCCATAAGGCGCGGTGTCGGTGTCGCCCTCCTCCAGCGTGATGTCATCGGCGGGAATGCCGATCTCGGTCGCCAGTATCTGCGCAAATGTCGTCGCGTGCCCCTGGCCCTGACTGATTGTGCCCAAGCGTGCAATGGCGCTGCCGGTGGGGTGGATGCGGATCTCGCAGCTGTCGAACATGCCCAGACCCAGGAT
>CAYWND010000262.1:0-4724 GCA_964459085.1 uncultured Oceanibium sp.
CGGGCGCAACCGGTCTACCGCCGCATCGACAATCGCCGGAACCAAGCCGCGTTTTTCTGCGTACTCGTCAATTGTGGTCACCAGTACGATCGAATCGTTGATTATGATCCCGGTCATCCCGATCAGCCCGACGACCGAGAACATCGACAACGGAACCTCCCACACATAGTGGCCCCAGATCACACCGGTCAGGCCGAACGGGATCACGGCCATGACGACGATGGGGCGGGTCCAACTGGCAAAGATCCAGGCCAGCGTCAGATAAATCCCCAGCAGACACAGCGAAAACCCGACCGCCGCATCCGACAGAAAGTCGCGCTCCTGCTCGGCCAGGCCGCCCAACTCCCAGCCCACGCCATAGCGCGCGGCGATATCAGGCAGGATATCGTTGCGCAGCGTCGAGACAATCTCTTCGGCGCGCACCGGATCATCCTCCGAGATATCGCCGGTCACCTCGATCAGCCGCAGGCCGTTCTCGCGACGGACCGTGGAAAAGCCCAGCTTGGTGTCCACGGTCACGATATCGGCCAGCGGGACGTAGGTTGCATCGGGCGACCGCATCCGCGTTCGATCCAGGAAATCGTTCGTCAACTCTTCCTCGGGCAACCCGACCTCGATGGTCCCCGTCCGCACCCCAACCGGGAACTCTGCCGCCTCGATGCCGCCCAGGCGCTGACGCAACTCACGCCCGATACCGTCGGTGCTGAACCCCAGCGAGCTGCCCAGCGGTGTCAGTTCCAGAACCAGTTCGGTCTTGTCATAGGCCAGGTTATCTTCGACCGCGCTGACCTCCGGGTAGGCGCTGACGGCGGTCTTCAGCGCCTCGGCCGCCGCCTTCAGGGTGTCCGCGCTTTGCCCGTAGAACCTCACGTTCAGCGAATCACCGCCCGGCCCGGATCGCCAACCGCGGAAACTCAGCGTCTCCAGCAACGGGTGCCGCCGCACTTCGTCCTGCAGATCGCCCAGAAAGGCAAAGCTGGAATAGGGCCGCAGGTCCGCGTCGATCAACTCGATCGCGATCGAGCCCAGCTGGTCCGGCTCTTTGGTGTCCTGCCCGCTCAAGCCGCGGCCCGTTGTCCCCCCGACCTCGGCCAGTGCAAAGGTCACCGGATTGACGCCATACCGCTCTTGATAGGCCTGTCCGGTGGCATCCACCGCCCGCTGTAATTCGCGCACCATCTCCAGCGTGTCGTCCCGGTCCGCACCCGGCAGCATCGCGATATTGCCCGAGATCGAGCCCCGTTCGGGCGCGTTGAAGAACCGCCATGAGACGTCGCCGCTCAAAAACAGGCTCAGCGACAGGGTCAGCACGACAAAGGCACTGGCAATCGCCGGATAGCGCAGGCGGATCACCAGCCAAATAAGCGGACGAAAGACCACCTCGCGGAACCAGCGGAACCCGGCATTTACCACGCGACTGGGCCAGTCATACCACCGGTCCCGCGCCTTGGCCTCAAGCGCGTGGTACATGTGGTTGGGCAGGATCAGGAAACACTCGATCAGACTGGCCAGCAGCACCACGATCACGGTGAACGGTATATCCGCGATCAGGCTGCCGAACCGGCCGCCGATGGCGGTCAGTCCGAAGAACGCAATGACTGTGGTAATCGTGGCCGAGAACACCGGCAACGCCATGCGCCGCGCGGCCCGCTCGGCCGCCACAACCGGTTCCTCACCAAGTCGCCGGTTCCGGAAATCCGCGTGCTCGCCCACCACGATCGCGTCATCCACGACGATGCCCAGACAGATGATCAGCGCGAACATCGACACCATGTTCAACGTCAGGCCGCTGGCATACATCAGCGCGACGGCGGCAAACATCGCCGCCGGAATACCCGCCGCCACCCAAAAGGCGGTGCGCGCGCTCAGGAACAGGAACAGCAGAATAACCACCAGGCCCAGCCCCAGAAGACCGTTGTCGAACAGGATATCCAGCCGATCCGTGATCGCCTCGGCCCGGGTCCGGATCAGCTCGACCTTCACACCTTCGGGCAGCAAGGGCTGCAACTCGGCTGCGACCCGCGCCACCGTCTGCTGCATGGAAATCGCGTCGCCCTGGGCGGATCGGTCGATCCGGATCGACACCGCAGGAAAGCCGCCCTTCAGATAGGTCCGGCCTCGGTCCGCGCCTTCCTCGACCAACTCGGCAACATCGCCCACGCGCAGCTTGGACCCATCCTCCTGGGCCCGGATCACGACATCTGTCACATCCTCGACCGCGCGCTTCTCGACCCCCGTGCGCACCCGCGCCGTGCCCCCGGCGACATCCCCGGCCGGATTGGTCTGCGCCTCGTCCCCGATGGCCGCGGCGATATCGGCCAACGACACGTCATGCCGGATCAACTCGGCCTCGGGCACCCTGACATCGATCTTGGGCGCGGCCACACCCCGGATCGTCGTGCGGCTGATGCCCTCGCGGAACAGCCGCGCCGTGAACTCGTCCGCGAACCGCCCCAATTGTTCGGGCGATACCGGGCCCGAGATCACCACATCCGTCACGCGATCGCGCCAGGCGCCGCGGCGGATCTCGGGCTCATCGGCGCCATCGGGCAGGTTGCGCACCCCCTCGACCGCCGTCGTCACCTCTTCCGAGGCCCGCGCCATGTCCCAGTCAGGTTCGAAATCCAGGGTGATCCGCGCGCTGCCCTCGCGCGCGACCGAGGTCGCGCTCTCGACCCCCTCGACGGCCAGCAGCGCGGGCTCCAGAACGCCCACAACCGCGTTGTCCACCTCTTCCGGCCCCGCACCGTCCCACGTCACGGAAACCGTCACGTTCTGGATCACGACATCGGGAAAGAACTGCGCCCGGATCTGGGTCATCGCGGCAATGCCCAGGGCAACCATGATCACCAGCAGCAAATTTGCCGCTGTCCGGTGCCGGGTGAAATAGGACAAAAGAAAGCTCACTTCACCCCTCCTGTCCCGAACCGGCGTGTCAGCCGCCGGGTCAAGGATCGGCGCAGCCGACCCGCAGGGCATGTCCTTGAGGCGGCGGATGACAGGCCAGACGCTGGATCACGCCCTGACCCGAGGTCAGGGCCTCTCAGCGGCCCGATCCGCCGCGAAGACATCCACAGGATGTTTCGCGGCTCAAAGACTTGTCCGCGCCAGCGGACACCGCTTGACAACTGCTGGGCACAGACGCGGCTCACCCGCCCATTCGGCGTTCCAGCCGCTCCACCATCTCGGCCGGGGCGCTGCCGGTGTTCAGCTGCGCCAGGATCCGCGCCTTGACGTCGTCCGGCATACCGCCAGCGCCTTCGACAAAGGCGATCAGGCGCGCCTGCCGGTCGGGGTCCAGAACCACCGGAGGTGCGGCCGGGCCGGGCGACGCCTCCCCGCCCATGCGCGCTTCGATCCGATCCACCATCTCCTTGGGCACTTCGGCCGCGGCCAGCCGATCCAGCATCCGCGCCCGCGCCTCGGCCGGTATGCGGGTGTTCGCCTCGACCGCGGCGACAATCCGCGCCCGCCGCTCGGGTGCCAGCGTGATCATTTCGGGCGCTTCCAGTCCCGCGCCGGGCCTCACCGGCCGCACCTTCACACCGGCCCCCAACTGCGGCAGGCGCTCGGCGACATATTCGCGTCCCTCGGGCGCGCCGCCAACGATCACCGTGTCCCCCTGCCTGCGCAGTACGGTCACCGCCTGCGCTTCCAGCCGATCCCCCTCGCCCAGCAACAGGATCTGCCCATCGGATCCAACCGCCCGCGCAGGCAATACCGACACGTCCTCCAGGGCCGGCTCCGTGATCGTGACGGTCAGAAAATCCCCCGGCCGCAACGATTCGGCACCATCCAACCGGGCATAGAGCAACCTTCCCGTCTGCCCGGCCCCGACCTCGGCCCCGGCCCGGTCCAGCGTGCCCCGGACAGTGAACGTAAACGCCTCCAGTGGCAGGGTTGCGCTGACCTCGACCGGCTTTAGCCCATCCGCCGCCGTCAGCCGCGCAAACTGGGCGTTCGAGACCCGGAACGCGACCTCCAGCGCCGTGGGGTCGATCAGGACCCCCAACTGTTCGTTCGCAGTGACCAGTCGGCCCAGAACGCCCTCGGCACTGGTCATCACACCATCGAACGGCGCGTGGATTGCGGTCTCGTCCAACTGGCGTTCGGCCTCGGCCAGGTCAATCCGCTCGCGATCGCGGGCGATGGCCGCGCGGTTGATGCGGGCCTTGGCCTGGGCCAGGGCCTGACGCCGACCTACCAGCGCCTGGTCGGCGCTGGCCAGCGACAGCTCGGCCGCTTCGACGGCAGCGCTTGTGCCCGCACCCCGGGCCAGCAGATCCTGCGCCCGGCCCAGCGCGCGGGCGCGCAGATCCAACTGGGATTCGGCCGCATCCAGATCCAGCTCGGCCAGCTCCAACGCCTCCTCGGCTTCGCGCACCTCCTCGCCCGCCTCGGCCAGCGCGTTGCGCGCAAGATCACGCCGCGACTGCGCCTCTTTGGGATCGATCTGCACCAGCAGATCCCCGGCCCGCACCCGGCCGCCATCCCGAAACGACTCGCTCAGCCCGGTGATGGTCCCGGGCGCGGCTGCGCGAACCTCCAGCGTTCGGAAACTGGCGACCTCGCCGAACGAGGGGATCACGGGCACCGCCGGGCCGATCTCGATGCGCTCCACGTTGACGGCAAACACACGCTCCTGGGGCGGGCGGGACCGGCTGTCACCGGCGCGGCGTTCTTCCAGCGCGGAAAACAGCGTGTTCATCCCAAGCGCCAGCAGT
>CAYWND010000263.1:0-4718 GCA_964459085.1 uncultured Oceanibium sp.
CGGCACCGCGGCGCAGGTCGATGTATCCCGGCGCGACAATGCCCGCTTTTTCAAGGGCTTCGATCTCGTCGGCGAGGATTTTCAGCACCGCCGGATACTCGTCCCGCATGTAGACAAAGCAGGTTTCCGCCTCGACCGCCCAGGCCGCGATCAGCATGCCTTCCAGGAACAGATGCGGGGTTCGTTCAAGGTAGTATCGGTCCTTGAAGGTGCCCGGTTCGCCCTCGTCACCGTTAACGGCCAGATAGCGCGGGCCCTCGTTGGCGCGGACAAACCCCCATTTGCGCCCCGACGGGAACCCGGCGCCGCCAAGGCCGCGCAGACCGCTGGCCAGGATCGTCTCTTGCACATTTTCCCAATTACCCGAGTGCCTTAGCCGCCCCAGCGTGGCGTATCCCCCGGCGTCGCGATAGGCTGCCAGACCCTCGTAATCGGGAATATGGGGGTGGGTATCGCCCGCCGCGATGGCCGCCTCAACCTTTTCGGGGGTGGCCTGGTCGATGTGGTTGTGCCCGATCTCCAACACTGGCGCGGTGTCGCAGCGCCCCATGCAGGGCGCGCGCAGAACGCGCACCTTGGACGGGTCCAGCCCATCTTCGAGTGCTGCACGTAACTGTTCGGCCCCCGCCAGTTCGCAGGACAGCGAGTCGCAGACCCGGATGGTCAGCGCAGGTGGCGGCGCCTCGCCCTCTTGGATCACGTCGAAATGGGCATAGAACGTCGCGACCTCATAGACCTCGGCCTGGGCAAGACGCAACTCCTCGGCCAGGGCGCGAATGTGGTCCGCCGACAGATGTCCGTGCGCGTCCTGGATCAGGTGAAGAAACTCGATCAGAAGATCACGCCGCCGAGGCCGGTCGCCCAGCAGTGCGACCACCTGGGCATGGGCGTCATCGTGCAGTTGCCGCCCCTTGGGCGTCGCCCGCCCGCCAGTGCCCCTGCGTTTCCATACGCCTGCGCGTTCGTCCAAAGGTGCCATGTTCGCCCTCCCAGAGAGGCGCCATCGTGCCTTCAGCCGTGTGGATCGTCAAATCCGAAATATGGAACAATCAATAAGAAAAGCAAATCACACAGCTAGAATGCGACCTTGTCCCCACCCTTCAACCCCAGCCGTTCTCGGGCGTTTTCCGGTGTCGCAATGCTCAGCCCCAGTGCTTCGACAATACCGCGGATCTTTTGGACCTGCTGGGCGTTGGACGTCGCCTTTTCCCCAGGTCCGATGTACAGGCTGTCCTCCAACCCTACCCTCAGGTTGCCGCCCAGCATGGCCGCCTGGGTGGCAAATGCCATTTGGTGGCGGCCGGCGGCCAGAACCGACCACTCATAATCCGCGCCGAACAGCTTGTGCGCAATCCGGTTCATGTGCCCCAGGTTGTCGGGATCCGCGCCCATACCGCCGAGGATGCCAAAGACCATCTGGATGAAGAACGGTGGCTGAACCCAGCCCTGATCAACCACCCATGCGAGGTTGTAGAGGTGCCCCAGATCATAGCATTCGAATTCGAACTTCGTGCCATGGCCCTGGCCCAGTTCGCGCAGGGCGTATTCCAGATCAGCAAAGGTGTTTCGAAAGATGAAGTCTCGGGTCATGCCCAGAAACTCGGGTTCCCAGGGATGCTTCCACTCACTGTACTTGTCGAGCATAGGGAAAATACCGAAGTTCATACTGCCCATGTTGAGACTTGCCATCTCGGGGCTGGCTCGGAGCGCGGCACGCAACCTTTCTTGGCGGGTCATTCCCAGGCCACCTCCGGTCGAGATGTTCATGATGGCGCCGGTCGCCTGTTTGATACGCGGCAGAAACTGCATGAACAGATCGGGATCAGGATCGGGCCTGCCAGTCTGGGGATCTCGGGCATGCAGATGAACGATGGACGCGCCGGCTTCGACCGCACCAATCGCGGCAGACGCAATCTGGTCAGGTGTAATTGGCAAGTGTTCAGACATCGACGGCGTATGAATGCCGCCTGTCGGCGCACAGGTGATGATTATCGGCTTTACCACGCCTTACCTTGGCATATGCCTCCGACACTCTACAAATGTTATGCTAAGCCACGGAACCAATAAACTAAAGCCAGTCGCCGCTGGATTAGTGCAACTGCCATGGTCGCGGCGCGGTCGCGATTGCTGCCGCGCATTCTGCGGATCTCGGTGAATTTGCCCAGGTGCGCATCAACCGCAGGCGAAGCGGTCCCTCAGAGTCGCCATCAACGCATCGGAAGCGGGCATCGCGATCCTGGCCGAGTAATCCTCGTGCACCCACCGCATAAACGCCCAACGTACCTCGTCCGCGGTGTTCTGTTCTGGCGCGCAAATTCCCAGTTCCGCCTTGGCGCCGACTTGTCGTAGGGCGCCGACAAATCCCATGATGAACTGCTCGCACTCCATCTCGGCATATTCGCCCCAGCGGGCGTCGTTGTCCGATTCCTGGCACGGTGACAGCAGATCACCCGCCGAGTACCCCGAGACATGCGAGTCCGCAAAGGCCGATTGGGCTGGCAGCAGCAGTGTCAATGTCAGGGCAACGATGATGGGACCTGCGCGCATCAGAAAGCTCCTTTTGGCATTTGGAAGGGCGCGGCCGGGATCATCCCGCCGCGCCCTATGGTCTCACTCGGACTTCTTGTCGGCCAGGGCGTGGATAGCCTGGTCCATCACCTCTTGGTGTTCCTCGTTGTTGACGAACTTGGGCGAGTTCACCTTGTCCCAGAGCTCTTCGTTGGTCATGTTCTGGTGGCATCCCATGCACAGACCCGTGCGCTCCATCTTGTCGCGCATCTCTTGCGGCAGGGGACCGGTCAGTGGCCAGTGCGATCCGACCGTCACCAACTGCTTGCCGTCCTCGGTCACGATCCGGCTGAGGTCGTGGTCCAGGCTGGGGACGGGTTGGGACTGCAGCTGGGTCTGCTGCGGGATCAGTTGCCCAAGCGCGGTTTCCAGATCGACTGTAAAGCCGTCCTCGTAGCCCTTCAGGAACCGGCCACCGGATATGCCATAGCCCAGCGCCTTGGGGTTGTTGTGACAGCTTTCGCAGCTTCGTGCCTCGCGCCCGGCGGTGTGCGGTTGCACAGCCGCGTGATCCAGGCCTTTGGTGCCTCCGGCGTCCGGGGTCATCCAGGTTTCGTTGTGCGCGACGGTGTTGCCGTCCTTGTCGATCACCGTGGTGATGACCTGGCATCCTGGCATCAGCGGGCTGACACGGCCTTCGCCGTTAATCCCAAGCGCCGGTTCTTCCCACCGCAGATAGCTGCGGGTTTCGGACACCTTGCCGGGGCTGGTCAGGCCGTTCGTACCCAGCGCATTATCCGGCGTCAGACCGTCAGGCCCGCGCGCGTTCGCGTTGTTGATCCAGTCCACATCGGCCTTGCCTTCGGAATAGTCGACGGTGATATGGCAGCCATAGCATTGCGGCGCCCAGTCCGCGTGGCAGGCATAGCATTCCATGCTCTCCATGTGCCGACCCACGCTGTTCATCGCGACCTCGGCATTGGGGGATTTCCAGGTGCCGTCCAGCGAGATCTGGCGCAGGACCGGAACTTCGAAATCCAGGCCCGAGGCCGAGTGCAGGATGACCTTCTTGCCCTTTTTCACCACGTTGCCCAGCGGGTTGCCGCGTGCGGACAGAAGATAGCCGTCTTCGGGTTCGTAGACGGTCGCAAAGTACTGTTCGGCCGGCAGATCATCGGTAAGGCCGCGGGGCGTGTCTGGCAAATCGGTCTCGAACTCCTCGCCGTATCCCAGTGGCAGATCCCACGGGAACTTGCTGACGGTACCATGGCAGTCCTCGCACTCGATCTCGACCTGCGCCAGCGTTGTGCCCGGCAGGTTGCCGTCGCCATGCATGTCCACGGTCGTGTGGCAGTCCTGGCACAGCATGCCGCCTTCGGGATTGCCTGGACGGGACTCGACCTGGTGGTGCAGATCGTCCTTGATGAACAGGTAGTTCTTGGTGTGCAGCTTGGGCTGCTTGCCCCGGGTTTCGCTATAGGGCGATCCGTAAGGGAATTCCATGATCCCCTGATAGCTGACGCCAATCCGCTTGCCGCGGTTGTGGCAGCTGTTGCAGGTCTCGGTCGGGATGCCGGAATATTCCAGATCGCCGTGCTTGACGGTCGACTTGCGGCTGGCCTGCATCTGATGCGTCATCAGCTTGCCGGGCTGGTCCTTGGCGATCGTGGGATCGCCGCCTTCGTAAAAGCCTTCGTTCGAATAGGGTACGTGGCAGGACGAACAGCCCGCGCCACGGAAATCGCCGCGCTTCTCGCGGCCCGTCACGCCGACATGGCAGCGCTGGCACTGCTGGCGGGAATAGGTGATCCCGGCCAGGTTGGGATGTTCGGACACTTCATCCACATCCACCTCGGGGACCTGTTCCATGGACTCGGGCATCTGGTCGGGATGCTCGGCGGCAAAGGCCACCATGTATTCGCGGTAAGCGTCGGTTCCGACGATCGGCTCGAACCCGTCATCGTCGACCAGGGCGTAGTTGCCATAGACCGACCGGCGGGTATCCAGCACGCCCCAGGACCACAGGTTGCCCTGCAGCTTGCCGGCCTCGGTGTTCATCAGGGACTTGGTCAGCCGTTCGGCATAGCCGTCATGGCACTGACCGCAGGACTTGTCGGCGATGTCGATCGCGCCGGGATCTGGATAGAACATGTGTGGCCCGCCAGCGTCGACCAGTTCGGGGTGGGACCCGCTGTGCGCCTCTGCGGCCG
>CAYWND010000264.1:0-4708 GCA_964459085.1 uncultured Oceanibium sp.
CACCTCGTCATGGCTGATCGGCAGGATGAAGTTTTCGCTGAAGGCGTAGTGCAGGCCGAATGTCATCTGGTGATGGTGGTGTTTGCGGTGAACCGGATCGCGGGCGATGTAGTCCAGCGTGTCGTTCATCCAGCCCATGTTCCACTTGAAGCCGAAGCCAAGGCCGCCTGCATCGACCGGCCCGGAGACGCGGGGATAGGACGTGGATTCCTCGGCTACCGTCATGATGCCCGGGAACGCGCCATAGGTGGCCGTATTCATGGCTTGCAGCATCTCGATGGCTTCGTAGTTCTCGCGCCCGCCGTCGCGGTTGGGCACCCACTCGCCTTCCTTGCGCGAGTAGTCGCGATAAAGCATCGAGGCGACCGCGTCTACGCGCAGCCCGTCGACGTGATATTCGTCCAGCCAGTAGAGCGCGTTGGCCACAAGAAAATTCGACACCTCACGCCGTCCGTAGTTGTAGATCAGCGTGTTCCAGTCCTGGTGGAACCCCTCCTTGGGATCGGCGTGTTCGTAAAGGGCGGTGCCGTCGAAGTGTGCCAGCCCGTGGGCGTCGGTCGGAAAATGCCCAGGTACCCAGTCCAGGATCACGCCCAGTCCCGCCCGGTGGGCCGCATCCACCAGGTCGCGAAACTCGTGCGGGGGGCCGTGGCGTATTGTCGGTGCGAACAGACCGACGGGCTGGTATCCCCAAGACCCGTCGAAGGGGTATTCGCTTATCGGCAGCAGCTCGATATGGGTGAACCCCATGTCGCGGACGTATTCGACCAACTCGCTGGCAGCCTCGATATAGGACAGCGAGCGTCCGCCGTCGCGACGGCGCCAGGAACCCAGATGCACCTCGTAGACCGATAGCGGGGCCGCGCGACTGTTGTGCTCAGCACGCGCTGCCATCCAGCCCTCGTCCTTCCAGCCATACCCGTTGATGTCGCGCACTATAGATGCGGTCTCGGGCGGATGCTGTGCGCCGAAACCCACGGGATCCGCCTTGAGCGGCAAGACCGTTCCGGCACCATCCAGGATTTCGTACTTGTAGGCTGTCCCCTCGCCCAGGCCGGGCAGGAAGATCTCCCAAACGCCGGTCGCCCCGCGGCGGCGCATCACGTGTCGCCGACCGTCCCACTGGTTGAAATCCCCCACCACGGATACCCGGCCGGCATTGGGCGCCCACACCGCAAAATGCGTACCATCCACACCCTCGTGAGACATCACGTGTGCCCCCAGCGCGTGCCACAGCACCCGGTGCGTCCCCTCGCCCAGCAGGTATTCGTCAATATCGCCCAGGACCGGGCCAAAACGGTATGGGTCGTCGGTCTGCCAGGTCGCGCCACCCGGTCCGGTGCAGTGCAGGGCGTAGGCGCCGTCACCCGGCACGGGGCCGCGAAAGATGCCCGGACAGTCGGGGACCGGTGGCAGGTCGTGACGGGTGCTGCCCGCGATCGCCGCGAGCGCGCTAGCTCCTGGGTCGAAGGCGGTTACCGTCCGATTTGCACCCGCGCCATGCGGGCCCAGGACCGAGAAGGGATCCGAATGAACGCCGCGCGCGACCGCACGCAAGGCGTCCTGCGTGGCGGCGGTTATGTCAGACTTTGGATCGCCAACCATTGACGACGACCTTAGCGGCTATCGATCCGACATCAAACGGCGTTTTCCAGTGCCGAGCGAGCGTCCCAGATGTCGGCCATATATCCCCGGATCGTGCGGTCGGACGAGAACCAGCCACTGCGCGCTGTGTTCAGGGCTGCCATTCGGGTCCACAGGTCCCGATCCGCGTAGGCCGTGTCAACCTCGCGCTGAGCACGCCAGTAGTCTTCGAAATCGGATGCCACCAGGAAATAATCTGCCTCGGTCAGATTGGCGACGATGTGCGCATAGCGACCAGGCTCAGAGGGGCAGAAAACCCCCTTTGCAATCGCATCCAAGGCGGATTTCAGCCGTGCCGATCCGGCGATCGCTGCAGCCGCGTGCCCTGGAATGGCTCGCCTGGCTTCGGCCTCCTCGGCGGTCATGCCGAAAAGAAAGAAGTTCTCCGCCCCCACCCGCTCGCGGATCTCGACATTCGCGCCGTCCAGTGTGCCGATTGTCGGGGCACCGTTCAGGGCGAACTTCATGTTGCCGGTGCCCGACGCCTCTTTCCCGGCGGTCGAGATCTGTTCGCTGAGATCCGCCGCAGGGATCAGCTTTTCCGCCAACGACACGTTGTAGTTGGGCAGAAAGGCCACTTTCAGAAAACGGTTTGTTGCCTGATCGGCGTTGACGACCGTGGCCACGTCATTGATCAGGCGGATGATGTCCTTGGCAAAGTGATAGCCGGGCGCTGCTTTGCCTGCAAAAATCTTCAAACGCGGCGTCCAGCCGGCATCCGGGTTTTCGCGGATCGCCTGCCATAGCGCGATGGTTTCGAGGATGTTCAGGTGCTGACGCTTGTATTCGTGCAGCCGCTTGATCTGAACATCGAACATCATCGCAGGGTCCGCATCGATGCCATGTTGGTCCCGCAGCGTCTGAACAAGTTCAGCCTTGTTGTCATACTTGGCTTTGGCGTAGCGGCCCATGATCTGGGGGTCGTCGATGAACTGTTCCAGGACCTGCAGCTGTTCCAGGTCGTCCGCCCAGGCCGCGCCATTGATGTCGGCCAGCAATTGGCTGAGACGCCGGTTCGACGACAGCAGCCAGCGGCGGGGCGTAACCCCGTTGGTCTGGTTTACGATCCGGTCCGGGTGCAGGTCGTGCAGATCCTTGAAGACCGTGCGCTTCATCAGGTCGGTGTGTAGCGCCGAGACCCCATTGACCTTGTGGGACATGATGAAGGCCAACTCGCCCATCTTGATCTCGCCGTGCTCGCGGGCCGTGACAGTCCGTGACGGGTACTGTTTCGCATGGCTTGCGTCGATCCGGTCCACAAGTGTCAGGTGTCGGGGCAGCAGGCGGCCGAACAGATCCTCGGACCAGCGCTCCAGCGCTTCGGGCAGCAGCGTGTGGTTGGTGTAGGACAGGCAACCACGCGCAATCTCGACCGCAGTATCGAACTCCATCCCCCGTTCGTCGTGCAGCAGGCGGACAAGTTCGGGGCCTGCAATCGCCGGATGGGTATCGTTTAGCTGAATGGCAACCTTGGCGGGCAGATCCCGCAAGTCGTCATGGGCCGCCTCGAACCTGCGCAGAATGTCGCGCAAGCTGGCGGCGGTGAAGAAGTACTCCTGCTTGAGGCGCAATTCCTTGCCTTCGCCGGTCGTGTCGTCTGGATAGAGCACGCGACTGACCGTACGCGCCAGCGCCTCGGGCTCGGCGGCGGCGGCAAACTCGCCCCGGTTGAAGCGGTCCAGGTCGAACGGGTATTCCGCGCGTGCCGACCACAGGCGCAGCGTGTTGGCCCAGCGTCCGCGCCAGCCAACAATCGGAGTGTCGAAGGCCTCGGCATAGATAGAATCGGCCGGTTCCCATTTTGCGACGCCGCCAATTTCGGATACCTGCCCCCCGAACCCGATCCGCATGCACGAGGCAGGCCGCTCGAACTCCCACACATGCGTTTGCCGCAGCCAGGTTTCGGGTTGTTCAACCTGACGTCCGTCGACAATGGATTGCCGGAAAAGACCGTGTTCATAGCGGATGCCGTAGCCTGTGGCAGGACAGCCGATGGTCGACAGCGATTCCAGGAAACAGGCCGCCAGGCGTCCCAGGCCGCCATTGCCCAGGGCCGCATCCGGTTCGTCCGCAACCACGGTATCAAAATCAAGGCCCAGATCCGTCAGCGCATCGCGAACGTGATCCGTCAGGCGGAGGTTGATGATGTTGTCCTCCAGCAGCCTTCCGATCAGAAACTCCATCGACAGATAGCAGACATGCTTGTCATCCTGCTGCCGCCGGGTTTCCACGGCCTCCAGCCAGCGGGCGACAATACGGTCGCGGATCGCAAGCGACAGCGCCACGCGCCATTCGTAGGTCTGCGCGTCCGCCGGGCTTATCGCGAGAGAATTGGCCAGATGCCCCAGAATGGCATCCCTGATCCGGCCCTCGGCCGGGGTGCTCTCGTTTTCGGTATCCTTCGCCATGTACGCTGCCGCTCCGTGGTTTCAGCCGGGCCGCCTTGGGTTCTTTCGGACTATGGACCGAAATGCAAGCGCCTGATCCCGCGACATGGCGCAGGATCAGGCGTGGAAGCTGAGGCGAACGCCCCAGAATGTCCAGTGGACTAGTAGGTTGCCCGCCCGCCGGACAGGTCGAACACCCCACCAGTAGTGAAGCTGTTTTCGGCCGTGCATAGCCAGACGATCATCGCCGCGGCCTCGTCCAGTTCCAGAAACCGCCCCCGAGGGATCTTGGAGAGCATATAGTCGATATGCTCCTGGCTCATCTGATCGAATATCCGCGTACGGGCCGCAGCAGGCGTCACGCAGTTGACCGCGATATCCGCCCCCGCCAACTCCTTTCCCAGGGATTTGGTCAGCCCGATCACCCCTGCCTTGGACGCTGAATAGGCCGAGGCGTTTGGATTGCCGTCCTTGCCGGCAACCGAGGCGATGTTGACGATCCGCCCGTAGCCTTGCGCGCGCATCGCGGGCACCACCGCCTTGTTCACGTGGAACGTTCCCAGCAGGTTTACGCTCACGATCTCGGCAAAATGGTCGACCGGATAGTCCTCGACCGTCGCATTCGCACTCTATAAATTTGGCCCGGTAAACGAAAATGGCATTCCTCAGTTCTTATT
>CAYWND010000265.1:0-4688 GCA_964459085.1 uncultured Oceanibium sp.
CCCCGGGTTTTGCCGGGCTGCCGATAGAACCGGTCGCGTCGTCGGGCACCGACAATGCGATCTTTCGGCTGGGCGAGACGCTGTGCCTGCGGATCCCGAAACGGCGCGAGGCCGCGGGGCTGGTGGCGCGCGAGTGCCAGTGGCTGCCCCGGCTGGGGCAGTTGCCGCTGGAGGTTCCGCAGGTCAAGGCGGAAGGACGGGCGTCGGATCTGTACCCCTGGCCCTGGGCGGTGCTGAGCTGGATCGACGGGGTGCGGGCGGATCGCTCGGTGCTGGACGACCGCCAGGCGGTGGCGGGGGCGCTGGGGCGGTTTCTGGTGGCCATGGCCGGGATTGATGCCCGGGATGGGCCTGTCGCGGGGGCGCAGAACCATCATCGCGGCGTGCCGCTGGTCCAGCGCGATCCGCTGACCCGGGCGGCGATCGACGGGGTGGCTGATGTGCTGGACGCGCCACGGCTGACGGCGATCTGGGATGCGGCGCTGGCGCAGCCGGTCTGGGCCGGGCCGCCGGTGTGGCTGCATGGTGACCTGCAGCCTGGCAACCTGATCGCGCGTGACGGGGCGCTGGCGGGTGTGATCGATTTCGGGCTGTTGGGAACGGGCGATCCGGCCTGCGACCTGGCGGTTGGCTGGACATTGCTGGATGCGGGATCGCGACCGGTTCTGCGCGCCGCGACTGGTGCGGACGCAGCCACCTGGACGCGGGCGCGCGGCTGGGCCCTGTCCACGGCGGTGATCGCGCTGGCGCATTATCGCGATACCAATCCAGAGATGGCCGAGATGACCCTTGCCACGCTGGCCGAGGTGCAGGCCGATCCTGATCTGTGACATGCCGTGCCGTGCCGAGGTGGGCGGGGGCGGAGATTTGGTCTCGGAATCCCTGGCGTTTGCGGTCATAGATGAGCCAAGCGGATAGAGGATGCCCACATGTACGCCTATGACGACCAGAACATCTTTGCCAAGATCCTGCGCGGCGAGATCCCCAACAAGACGGTGCTGGAGACCGAACACAGCCTGGCGTTCGAGGATATCGCGCCCCAGGCCCCGGTGCATGTTCTGGTGATCCCCAAGGGGCCGTATGTCACGTTCGACCACTTTGCGGCCCAGGCCAGCGAGGCCGAGATCGTGGACTATACCCGCGCAATTGGCGAGGTCTGCCGCCTGACCGGTGCGGCCGAGGCGGCGGGGGGCCAGGGTTATCGGCTGCTGTCGAATGCGGGCACATCTGGCGTCCAAGAGGTGCCGCATCTGCATGTCCATGTATGCGGCGGGCGGGTGCTGGGGCGGATGCTGGCGAAAGGCTAGCGTCAGGCGCCGGTCACCTGGCTGATCTGCGGTCAGGGGGTGCCGGTGAGTTGCAGGAACACGTCTTCGAGCCGGGCTTCTTCGGTGGCGATGTCGCGGATCGGGATACCGGCGCTGCGAACATAGTCGAGCAGCGCGTCGGCGCGGATCTGCGAGGGGCGATAGGCGAAGGCCATTGCGCCATCGTCACGGCGGGTGACGATCACGCCATCGGGCACGTGGTCGGGCAGAGGTGTCGGGCCATCGGGCATGAGCACCAGCACCTTGGCATCCATTCGGGCCAGCAGGTCAGGGGTGTCCTGGCAGGCGATCAGGCGGCCCTGGTCGATGATGCCGATGCGGTCGCACATCTCTTCGGCCTCTTCCAGGTAGTGGGTGGTCAGAATGATGGTGGTGCCCGCGGCGTTCAGGTCGCGTACATAGGCCCACAGCATCTGGCGCAACTCGATATCCACCCCGGCGGTGGGTTCGTCCAGCACCAGGACGGGCGGCGCGTGGACCAGCGCCTTGGCGATCAGCAGACGCCGCCGCATCCCGCCCGACAGCGTACGGGCATAGGCCTCGGCCTTGTCGCTGAGGCCGACGCGGGCCAGGATCTGATCGGTACGGCGCTGCGCCCTGGGCACGCCATAGAGGCCCGCCTGCACCTCGAGCGCGGCGCGGGGCGAGAAGAACGGATCGACATGCAACTCCTGCGGGACGACCCCGATCGCAGCGCGCGACTGGCGCGGATTGATATCCTGGTCAAAGCCCCAGATCCGCACGTTTCCGGCGGTCTTGTTGACCAGTCCGGCGAGGATGTTGATCGTGGTCGACTTGCCCGCGCCGTTGGGGCCAAGCAGGCCAAAGATGCTGCCTGCGGGGATCTGCAGGTCCAGCGATTGCAGTGCCGTGACCGCCGCCGCACGGCCCGTCGCGGCGTAGGTCTTGGTCAGACCGGTGATTTCGATGGCATTGTCAGGCATTTTGCGCGTTGGTCGGTCTTGTGGCCGGGTGCTGGATCGCTATCATGCGCATCGGTCCCGGACAACAACAGGAACCCCACACATGTCCCAGCCCGTCCCCGAGGTCGAAAAGGTCAGCACGACGCGTGTCTCTTGCGATGGCGGACCGTTGGGGCATCCGCTGGTCTGGCTGCAGATCGATCCCAAGGCCGGGTATGTCGAGTGCGGCTATTGCGACAAGCGTTATGTGCTGAAGGACGGTCCGGCGGACAAGGACTGAACGCCGGACCCCTTGGAGTTGGGTCTCAGGGATTGCCCAGGCAGTACGAGGACGCCTTGTTGTTGGCTTCCTTGGATTCGTCCACATCCGTCTGGAAATCCGCGGTCATCTGGAAGGGCGCGGTGGCGCCGTTGCCCCCCTGGTTCGCGGACCAGGCCGAGGCCGGAATGGCATAGCCCACCAGTTTCGACTGGCCCGGCAGCAGCGCGGGGATATCCGCGAAGTGGTGGATGCCGGATTTGGTAAAGCGCAGCAGGGCGGTGCTTTCGCCTGCGAATTTTTTGCCCGCGTTGGTGACGTTGAAATAGGCGATCACCTTGCCGCCGATCATGCCGCAGAACCCGGTGCCTGGCGCGCCCTTGATGTCCTTGTGGGCAAAGCGGGGCGTGATTACGAGATCGGGTTTCGAGAGGGCAAGCGTGGCCTTGGATTTCGGCAGGTCCTTGTGGATTGCCGGGCTGCGCGCGGTCGTGTCGCGTGCGGGTGCGGCCGTTGTCGCGGTGGCGGTTGCCAGCGTGGTTACGGCCAGGGTGGCCAGGATGAGGGGTCTGGTGAACATGGTCTTGGTCCTTTCAACAGGGTGGGTCAGGGCGGCGATCAGCCGGTGCCCTTGAGGCGGGGAGCGGTCGAGTAGCAGAATGACTTGGCGGTATTGTTGGTCTCGTTCGCCTCGGTGACGGTGTCGGTCTCGTCCGCCTCGATCACAAAGCGGACGTGTCGGCCGGCCTGATCCCAGGCCCAGGTGCGGGCGGGGATGGCGCGCTGAATGCTGTACTGCTGACCTGGGGCCAGCGCCGGGACGTCGAAAACCTGGGTAAAGCGCGAGCCCTGGTAGCGGACGCGCACGCGGCTGGCGGCCGCCGGTTTGCCGCCCTGGTTGCGGATCGTGAACTTCAGTTTGACCGATCCGGCCGCCGTCAGGCAAAAGCCGGTGCCCGAAACGCCGTAGGCGGCGGTGGGTTGGGTGTAGGCAGGCACCACCCTGAGGTCGGCCAGCGGGCCCAGGACCTGGCCGTGGGATTTCACGGCGCCAGTGTGGTCCGTGCCGATGGCGCGCGACAGGGGCGAGGCATCGGCCATGGCGGTAAAGGCCAGTGTGGCGGCAAAGGCGGCGATGGGAATGCGGCGGGTCATGGTGTCGGTCCTTCCTTTTTGGTTCTGCACATGGGTCGTGACAGGGGACCGAATGGTTCAAAGATGGCCCGCCGGGGTCGTTTTTCGTGCGTGCAGACAAAAAAGGCCCGGACCGCGGGAGGGGCGGTCCGGGCAGGCAGGGCAGCCCGTTGGGATTGGAAGGATCACGGGTTCGTCGGGCTGCCGATGCAATAGGTTTTGGCCTGGTTGTTGTTCTCGCGCTTTTCGTCCAGGGCGTCGTTGTGGTCGGCGAAGGCCTTGAACGGGACCGAATGGCC
Organism: uncultured Oceanibium sp.; assembly: GCA_964459085.1. Lineage (GTDB taxonomy): Bacteria > Pseudomonadota > Alphaproteobacteria > Rhodobacterales > Rhodobacteraceae > Halovulum. The sequence goes on from CAYWND010000265.1 coordinate 3,944, forward strand.
GTTGCCGCTTTGATGGGCGACCCAGGCGTTGTCGGGCACGATGTAGTCGAATGTCCGCTTCTGGCCCGGTTGCAGGACGGGGATGGTGTCCAGCTCGACCGTGAAGGGGTGCAGGTAGGTCAGCTCCATCGTGGCGGGGGTCGAAGCGGCGTCGCCCACGTTGCGCACCACGATGCGCAGGATCGACTGGTTGCCCAGCAGGGCGCAGAAGCCGGTGCCGGGGACGCCGGCGATGTCATAGGACTTCTTGAAATAGTGCTGGATGACCAGATCCGGTTTCTTGGCCCGCAGCGTGGCGCGCTTGGCCTTGTGCTGGGCGCCGATATCAATGCCGGGCGTGGCGGTGATGGCGCGCTGGGGCGGTTTGGCCTCGGCCAGGCCCGCCCAGGCGAGGGCGATAAGGGTCAGGGTGAAAATTCCGCTGCGCATCGTGATCTCTCCAGCTTGTCATTGCGTTCTGGGCGTGGGTCGCGGCGGCGGCGGGCGCGGTTCAATCAAATCTGCAAGACACCGGTGAGAGAGGCGCTATAACGGGGGGGCGCGAGTATGGGAGGCGGCGATGGCGGACGGATTTGGCAAGGGGCATCACCTGCACCTGATCGACGGCTCGGCCTTTATTTTCAGGGCGTTTCATGCGCTGCCACCGCTGAGCCGCAAGTCCGATGGGCTGCCCATCGGGGCGGTCAGCGGATTTTGCAACCTGCTGTTCAAGATGGTCGAGGACAACAAAGGTCCGGAGGCGCCG
>CAYWND010000266.1:0-4685 GCA_964459085.1 uncultured Oceanibium sp.
TGATCGCCGAGCGGGTCATGCGCATCATGTGCGCCACAATCACCAGCGTCAGCGTCAGTGCCGGCAGCGCGCATTTTACCACCCTCTCCATAAAGGGTGTGTCCGCGTTCACGTTGGCCAGTGATGGGAATATGGGAAACAGCGTGGCGAAGAACAGGATCAGGATGTATGCCACGAAGAACTCGGGGAACGAGATCGTGGTCAAAGTCGCCGCATTGACCGACCGGTCGTAGATCGAGTTGCGGTACAGCGCGGCCGTGATGCCCAGGAACAACGCCAGCGGGACCGAGATGATTGCAGCCATCGCGGCAAGAAACAAGGTGTTCCACAAGCGCGGCGCAACCAGTTCGACCACTGCGCGGGACCGATCCACCCCGGATGCAGCCCGACCCGAAAAGGACGTTCCGAAATCCCCGGTCATCACCGCGCCAATCCAGTCGATATAGCGAATGTAGGCCGGTTGATCGAGGCCCAGTTCCCGCCGGAACGCGGCCACCGTCTCTTCGGTGGCGGCCTGCCCCAGTACCGCCTGGCCGAAATCGCCAGGCAGCATCTCGATGGAACTGAAGATGATGAGAGAGACAAAAAACAGCGTGACGAGCCCAAGGCCCAGCCGCTGGATGACGGTCAGCAGAACCGGATGCAAAATTCCCTCCTTGCCGGCCCCATTCGGGGTGTTTTTCTTGTGTTGGCCAGGCGAACCTAGCAGCAGAGTGTTCGCAGGTTAAACGTTAATTGGGGAATTCGCACTTCTTGCCAGCAAAACTGCTATTGTTTTGCACAAACGTGACCGCTGCTTGCGACCGAACCCTTTGACATCCAGTGTTGCAACAGACAACCTACTGCCGTCCAACGTACATAAACTGACAACAGGGAGAATTCAGTATGGACAAGACCACATATCTGAAGCGAAAGGCGACTTATCTGACCGAGGGTCAGATCGATCGCCGCAGCTTTGTGAAATCCGCGCTGGCCGCTGGCGTGGCGCTACCGGCCGCACTGTCGTTGGCAGACAAGGCGCAGGCTATGACGCCCAAAAAGGGCGGCCTGTTTCGCAATGGCATGGGATACGGATCGACCACCGACGTCCTTGATCCGGCAACGGCCGAGAACAGTTTCTCGACCCAAGTCATCTATACCCGCGGCAACCACCTGGCCGAGGTCGACAATGATGGCGTGCTGAAGCCGGAATTGGCCGAAAGCTACGAAGCCTCGGACGGCGCCGCTCGTTGGGTATTCGATCTGCGTCAGGGGGTCGAGTTCCACAACGGCAAGACCCTGACCGCCGACGATGTAATCGCGACGTTCAACTATCACCGTGCCGAAGAGTCCAAATCTGCTGCCAAGGGCCTGTTGGGCGCCATCACCGAGATCACGAAGGACGGCGACAATCGGGTGATCTTCCAGTTGTCGGGTGGCAACGCCGACTTCCCCTATATCGTTTCGGACTATCACCTGATGATCATGGCGTCCGAGAACGGCGAGATCACAGATCCCAACAGCCCGAACGGCACAGGTGGCTACGTCGTCGATACCTACGAGCCTGGCGTGCGCGCGACTTTCACACGCAACCCGAACTACTGGAAAGAGGGCCGCGCTCATTTCGACCAGGTCGAGATGCTGTCGGTTCTGGACACCACAGCGCGTCAGAACGCCATCATGAACGACGAGGTCGATATGATCGACAACGTCGATCCCAAAACCGTGGCGCTGATGGGCCGTGTTCCGACCCTGGAAATCCTGCAAACAACAGGTACCCAGCACTACACGTTCCCGATGCGCCTCAACGTTGAACCGTTTGGCAACTACGACTTGCGGATGGCGCTGAAGTATTCGCTGAAGCGGCAGGAACTGGTCGACAAGATCCTTCTGGGCAACGGCAAGGTGGGCAACGACCTGCCGGTCAACGCCTCGATGCCGTTCTTCAACGACGAAATCCCGCAACGCGACTTCGATCCTGAGAAAGCGGCGGAGCACTACAAGAAGTCCGGTCACTCGGGTCCAATCCAGCTGTCGGTCGCGGACGCTGCTTTCCCGGGCGCAGTCGATGCCGGTCAATTGATTGCCGCTTCGGCCAAGGAAGCGGGCATCGAAATCGAAATCGTGCGCGAGCCGAATGACGGCTACTGGTCGAATGTCTGGAACAAGAAAGGCTGGAGCGCCTGCTACTGGGGCGGTCGCCCGACCCAGGATTGGATGTACTCCTCGGCCTATGTCAGCGACACCGAATGGAACGATACCGCATGGACCGGCACCGAAGCATCGGCACGGTTCAACGAATTGGTCGTCGCCGCTCGGTCCGAAGTGGACGAAGCCAAGCGCCGCGCGCAGTACTATGAAGCGCAGCAGCTACTGCACGACGATGGCGGCGCTATTGTTGCGATGTGGGCAAACTACATCCACGCCCACTCGAAGAAACTGGCCCATGACGAACAGGTCGCGGCCAACTGGATCAACGATGGCAACAAGGTCACCGAACGCTGGTGGTTCGCCTGATACGACCCAGGGCGGTCAAAAACGGGGCGGCATCGATCGATGCCGCCCTTTTTGATGTACAGGCCTTGATCAAAGACGCGGCACCTGATCACGGGTGACACGAGGGCTCGACAAGGCTGAGAAACGGCGGGACACTCGCCCGACGCAAATTGACGTGCCGGCCCCGATCCAAGTGGCGGCCAAGCAGGACGAGATGACGCTTTCCACCCGGCCCTTGATTTTCGACGGACACAACGATGTTCTGCTGAAGCTCTACAACGACGGAGGACCTTCGGCGGCCGAGAGTTTCGTGACCGGCCGAGCGGGGCATATCGACGCCCGGCGCGCCCGCGATGGGGGGTTTGGCGGAGGCTTCTTCGCTGTCTACGTCCCCTCGCCGCCTGAACGCGGCTTTAAGATGTCCGAAATGACCCGGGACCAATATGCCTTGCCGTTGCCCGCCCCCGTTGATCAGTCAGTTGCCCTGCCGATCGTTATGCGGCAGGCCGCAACGCTCTTCCGTCTCGAAGAGATAGGCGCGCTCAAGGTCTGCCGCACTGCCGCCGAAATTCGCGCCGCGCTCGCCGATGACGTGATCGCGGCAATCTTCCATATCGAGGGGGCCGAGGCGATTGACGAGGATCTGGACACGCTCGATGTCCTCTACCGCGCCGGCCTGCGCTCGATCGGACCGGTCTGGAGCCGACCTACGATCTTTGGCGAAGGTGTCCCCTTCGTATATCCGTCCGACGCGGATATTGGCGGGGGCCTGACGGATCCGGGAAAGCGGCTTGTGAAACGCTGCAATGCACTGCGCATTATGGTCGACCTCTCGCACCTGAACATGCAGGGGTTCTGGGATGTGGCGCGTCTGTCGGATGCACCGCTGGTGGCAACGCATTCAAACGCCCACGCCATCTGTCCGCACGCGCGCAACCTGACCGACGATCAACTGCGCGCCATCGCGGACAGCGACGGCATGGTGGGGCTGAACTTTGCCACCGCTTTTCTGCGGGCCGATGGCAAGATGCTGTCCGATGTTCCGCTCACGCAGATGATCCGCCATCTCGATCACCTGATCAGCATACTGGGCGAGGATCGTGTGGGACTGGGTTCAGATTTCGACGGTGCGGTTGTCCCCAACGATCTGGACTCGGCCGCCGGGCTGCCAAAACTGCGCCAGGCCATGGTCAACGCGGGCTATAACGAGGCGCTGATCGCCAAGCTTTGCCATGAGAACTGGTTGCGTGTTCTGGAACAGACCTGGGGTCAGTAGCCAAGGGGCGCAAGGCTCAAAACCAGGCTGCGAACAATACGCGCACACAGACCTTGGTTATGCGCGGAAAGAGCCCTAGCGGGGTGAGGGTCTTGTTCGCGCTGTGCCATCCGCCGCCGGAATTGATGCCCCTAGCTGAACACGCGTCGAACAAAATCCTTGATATCCTTGTCTTTCGACAGGTCTGCGCCGACATCTTCCAGAAGTTCAAGCGCCTCGTCAGCCAGGCTGACATTCGACATTTGCAGCCTTGTGCACAATTGCAGCAGCCTTGGAATGTCCCGAGACTCGGGCGAGAATTTCCAGATGCTGCCCTCGCCCCTGGTCTTTTCTAACAACCCGTATCTTTTGGCGGGATCGATATCGCGCCAAAGCAGCGTCGCGACGTCCAGCAACGCAGACTTGCTGCTGGAAAAGTAGCTGTGGGCGAACATGTCCTCGCCCGCAACCGACATGTCGATACTGTCCAGGCCCCGAAACGGCACCATCGCTTCGCCGCCCTGCCCGGCCCGGGGGGCCACACCATGCAAATAGTTCGACGCCGCCAGCGCCCAGTCCTTTTCCGATCCATACAGCGTCACCCGGTTTGCGACCGCGGTCAGGTTCGGCAGCATCTCGCGAAACAGGTCCGCATCCACATCCGGGGCTGCAAACAGCAGTTGATCCAGAACCTTGGCATCCTGTTGCCGGGCCTGCCTGCGCAGACTGAGAAGTTCCAGCGCATCCGAAACCGCGCGGCTACCCATGGAATGCGCGATGACATTGATCCGGTCTGCAGGGCGCCGCTGCGCCAGTTCCTCGATGAACCGACACAGTCTGCGCGCGCTCAACCGCACCACGGCCGCATCCGCAATGTACGAGGTGGTGCGCCACCGAGACGGCCAGGAATACACCACAGGCACACCCTGGTAGTTCATGTCATAGGCCATCTGCG
>CAYWND010000267.1:0-4672 GCA_964459085.1 uncultured Oceanibium sp.
CACCGCGATTCCGGGGCTGGCGATTGTCAGCCGGGGCGACAGCGCGGCGGCGATTGCAGAAATCTCGCCCTTTGTCAGCTGCGGCGAGGTCGGTACCGGCAGTGCACCGATCCCCGTGGCGGCGAAAAACAGCAGTGGAAAGTCCAATGTGTGGTCCAGTCGCAAGAGCACGCGGTCGCCGGGCTGCATGCCTTGATCCCTGAGACCGGTCATGGTGCCGCCCACCGCGCCCAGAAGGTCCGCGTAGCTGAACCTGTCGGACGGCGCGGCGGGGTCGTGGATGATTTCCAGCGCAATCTTGTCGGGGGGTGCTCCCGCCGCCTGCAGTGTATGGCGCGCCAGGTTAAACCGCTCCGGGCAGGGTGGTGGTGGCCCTCGGTCGTACAGGCTGAGTTGGGGCTCGGTCGTCATGCGCCCGGTCTAGTACGGCATTGGAATCAAGAAAACCCCACCGCGCAGCGGACCCCGGCGTATTGCGCCCCGCTTCCGCCCGATTCCCACCCTCATTTCGCGATGATTCGTTCGTATTAACAGACTGTTAACCAGTACCAGCGGAGTACCCAATGAGACTTAATATCCTTACCGCCACCCTCGCTGCGGCGATCGGACTGGCGGCGACGGCCGCAAGTGCCGCGGTCGTCAGCTATGGCGATCTTGCCGCGTTCGAGGCGGCGAGTTCCACCACCACCATTGATTTCGAGGGCGATTCCTTTGTTGGACTGAACACAAACAGCGTCGGATCCCTTCACAACACCAGAAACCCGGCCGGATTTTCCTTAGGCGGTGCTACATTCACCATCCTTGATGGTGGGGTCTACCAGGCGATTGTCGAACCGCAGTTCAGCCCCGGTCTTTATGATCGCGGCACAGGCAACGTACTGCACGCCGAACGGGCCCGCGGCATGCGGATCACCTTTGACAGCACCGCGACAGCCTTTGCGCTGGATCTGTCGACGATCTTCCGGTCGGTGGGTAGCGTTTTGCTGACCTTTTCGAACGGTGACAGCGTGAGTGCGTCGCTGGGCAATCCGTTTGATTTCCACGGCTATACTTCGGACACTGGGTTCGACTGGGTCGAGATCAGCCGGTATCAGACCGACTATCTGCTGGTCGATAATATTCGCTGGGGGCAGGCTGCGGTCGCTGCTGTGCCGTTGCCGCCGTCGATGCTGTTCCTTGGGGCCGGGCTGTTGGGCCTGGCCGCGATGGGCCGCCGCCGCCGCTGACAGGCGTGGCCGGTTGCGAATATGGCGCCCTGGCGGTACATGCTACCGCCAGGGCGTTTTGCCGTTTCGGGAACCGGGGCTGGGCACAATGGGTGACGAACCATCGCTGTTGAAGATCGCCCGCGAGGGCGAGGAGGAGGCCCCGGTCGAGCCGTTGAACCTGGGCGATCGGGTCCGGCAATTGCGCAAGGCACGCAACTGGACGTTGGAGCAGGCCGCCGGCAAGGCGGGGCTGGCGCGCTCGACCCTGTCCAAGATCGAAAACGAACAGATGTCGCCGACCTTCGAGGCGGTGCGCAAGCTGGCCCAGGGGCTGGACATTTCAGTGCCGCAGCTGTTCACCCCGCCCAAGTCGGACAAGGTGATGGCCCGCCGTGCGATCACCCGCGCGGGCGAGGGGCGGTCCCACCCGACCGCGACCTACGAGCACGAGATGTTCGCGGGCGAGCTGCGCGGCAAGCGGATGATCCCCTACCGCGCGATCATCCGTGCGCGCAGTTTCGATGATTTTGACGGCTGGGTCCGCCATGACGGGGAAGAGTTCCTGTACGTCCTGTCAGGTGTGATCGAGCTGTTCACCGAATTCTACGAACCGGTCCGTCTGAAGCGTGGGGATACGGCGTATTATGACGCCGCCATGGGCCACAACATCACCTCGGTCAGTGAAGATGATGCGACGATCCTTTGGGTGACCAGCCTGGAATAACTGCTGACCTGTTAGCCCCTCGGCGGATCTTTGATTGAGCAGCGTCCGGGCACCAGGTGACTGGACTTCACGGACATCGGTCGGAAGATGTCAGAACCCGCTCGAGGATGTGCCGGGCGTGTCTCGGTCACCGTCGCTGCCGCCGTCATAATCTTCGTCGCTGCGTTGAACAGCGGGAGATTGAGGGGTGGGGTTCGTCAACAGCAGTCGCAAATACCAGGGAAGGGATTCAGCACCGTCCCGGTCGCGGATGGGCGTGAAACGGGTATCGACCGAGCGGTTGATCGTTGCCGCGGCTCTGACACGAGACGGTTGCGTGGTCGGTGGGACTTTCGCGGGGCGGCCGGGATTGATCCAGCGGCCATCGCTGCGCCGCACGCCATAGGTCTGCTGCGGGGCCGGCGCGGGCGCGACCGTTTCGGCAACCCCGGCCAGCCACAGCTCGATCGTGCCACTGCGGGGTTTGGAGGGATTGGCGGTGAAGTCGCGCAGCTCGATCTGCATCTTTGCGGCCAGGGATGCCGCCGCCGGGGTGTCGGCGTCGTGATAGACGCGCAGATGCGGTCGCGCGATGGTAAAGCGGCCAACCATGGGCGCGGCGATCTGGGCCCCGGCCCGGCGCAGTTGATCCTCGAGTGCAGTGCGGACGTCGCCGGGCAGCGGTTCGGGCGAGTGGATGCGGATCCGCGTCCCCGCCAGCAGCCGGGGCGCAGGTGCCGGGGCCACGGCAGGCAGTTTGGGGCTGGTGCTGGACCCGATCTGCAAGGCAGGCTGCGGGGCTGGAACTGCCAGACGCGGGGGGCGGGGGATCCGGGGCACCCGAGGTGCTGCGTTAGCGGCGGTGTCCAGCCCTGCCAGGCGGGGCAGGGTCAGCATGGCGCTGGGGGCAGGGGTGCTGCTGCGGTCGGGAGCCGGCAGTTGCGCCCGCGTTGCTGATGGCGCAAAGGCATAGAGGACCGGGGTGGTGATATCCGGGGTCGCCTGCCCGGATGCGGGAGGCGTGGGACCGCCGCTGACCCGGGGCGTGGCATAGATGCCGGGATCCTGCGGAGATTGCCCGGGAAAAAGCGTGAGGGACGCAAGGTCCGCATCGTCGACGATCTGGCGCAAGGGATCGGTGGACGCGTCAGCACCTGTCGCAATAGCCGCGAAACCGGTCTGGACCTGCGGGCCGGTCCAGGTCAACGCGAACCCTGCGGCCCCAAGGCAAAGCAACGCAAACACCTGCCCCACCACGACCCCGCGCGAGGATCTGGGTACCATGGCAGCCCGGCCCGGGGGCGGGTGTTCGCCGGATGGCGGATCAAAGTCAACCGCGAATCCCGCCGGGGCGCGGACATATTGCAAGGGTCGGTTGGTGGGGCTACGCCGATGGGGAAGGTGCGTATCGTCCTGCGCGGTCAAAGCAGTGTCTTTCGTCGGGCACGTTGAGGTGTCAGGGGCTGACTCGGGCCACTCGTTATGGACAGTCGTGGGAAGTTGTACACATTCCGTAGGTGGCGGCAACAATATATATGAATGTGTCTGCCATCGGCGGCTAACCGTAGGGTCGCATGGCGGTTTGGGTCTGTGCCTCGATCAGCTGAACATCTTGCGCAGATCGACCGTGCCGCGCTGCCCCAGATCCGATTTGTGCGCGGTCAGGAACGCTTGCATCCGATCGCGGCCGGCCTGTTTCAGGGTCAGCATCAGGCCCCGGTCCGGGGTCAGCTTGGTGGCGGCGGACAGCCGGGTCATCAGGTCGTTGTCCATCACAGAATGCACCAGCACGTCCTTGAATTCCTGACTGGTGATGCGCCCGTCCTCGATCATTCGGCGGACGAAGTCGATGGCACGCAATTCGCGCAGCAGCGACGAATTGAACGTGATCTCGTTGACCCGATTCGAGATCTCGCGCGCGGTGCGAGGCACCTCTTCGCGGTAGAGCGGATTGATATGCACGATCAGGATGTCGCGGGATGTCGACTGGTAGAACAGCGGAAACAGCGCCGGGTTGCCCATATAGCCCCCGTCCCAATAAGCCTCGAGCTTGCCGGTATCGGGATCCTTGATCTCGACCGCTTGATAGAGCGTCGGCAGACAGGCCGAGGCCAGCAGCGCATCAACACTGACATCGAGGCCCGAAAACACCTTGATCTTGCCGGACCGGACATTGGTGGCACAGACGAAGAGCTGCGGTCCGGCAATGGCGCAGACCTGATCGAAGTCCAGCATCTTTTCCAGGATCGGGCGCAGCGGGTGGTAGTTCAGCGGATTGGTCTGATAGGGCGAGAACATTCGCGCCGCGGCCTCGGAGAACTGATAGCCGGGGCTAAGCTCGACCATGCGCGAGAACAACTCGGGCGAGGGCAGGCTTTCCAGCAGCCATTCAGTCAGTCCATGCGGCGCCAGCGAGATGTGCGACGCAATCTCGTTCCAGAAGGCGTCCAGCTCCGCGCGCGCGCCGGCGTTTCCGTCGCGCACCCAGCCGGCCTTGAGCGCGGCAGCATTCATCGCCCCGGCCGAGGTGGCGGTGATGCCGTCAATTTCGATGTCGTCCTCTTCCAGCAGGCGGTCCAGCACACCCCAGGTAAAGGCCCCGTGCGCGCCGCCGCCCTGCAGGGCAAGGTTGATGCGGATGGTCACAGGGCGGTCCAGCCGCCATCCACGCTGATCATGGTGCCGGTGATCTGTTCGGCCGCATCCGAGCACAGGAAAACGACCGTGCCCCCCAGCTGTTCGATGGTGGCAAAGTTCTTTG